>DATMMB010000331.1:0-10970 GCA_035569895.1 Solirubrobacteraceae bacterium
CCTGGCGACGCGCTGGGTGCCCACCTGCGTCTCGGAGATCGACCCGAGCCCGCCGGCGGGCACGGTGACGAACGCGCTCGCTGCACTGGCGCTGCCGCCGGCGTTGGTGGCGGTGACGCGGCACTGCAGGTGGTGGGAGATGTCGGCGCCTCCCACCACATAGGTGGAGCCGCTCGCGCCGGAGATCGCCCTGGTGTCGCGCAGCCATGCGTAGGTGAGCGTCGCGCTGCTCGCGCCGGCGCCGCTCACGCCGGATTTGCACGTCAGCCGCTGCCCCGGCGCGGGGATCCCGCCGATCGACGGGTGCGGCTGCACGAGCGGGGGGGAGGGCGTTTTGAAGGTGGCGTTCGCGGTGCGCGCTTCGCCGCTCGCGCTCACCGCCACCACTCGGTAGTCGTAGGTGACGTTCGGCGTCAGCCCGGTCAGGAAGAAGCTCACCGGCTGGTTGGCGCTGCCGGCGAGGAGGGTTGGGCAAGGCACACTCTGACCGTACGCTTCGCTCGTGCCGTATTCGAAGCGGCAGCTGGAGAGCGTCGCGTCGTTGGTGTCGACCGTGCCACTGAGTGAGGCCGCGGTTTCGGCGACGCTGACGGGTTCGGGGGGAGTGGTGGTGAGGATCGGGGGCGGCACCCGGGCGACGAGCGCATGCCCAACGTTGTCCACAGCCACACACAGCCCTTCGGCGACGCACGAGACTCCGGTGAGCTTGTGGGGAGCGTCGATCGAGCCGCGCGGCGTCCACGACGGCGTCGTCGTGGGGCCGTCGCCGGCGTAGACGCCCCCGCTTTCGTCCACCGCCACGCAGAGGCCGGCCGCCTGACAGGACACCGCCGTCAGCGGCCCGATCTCCAGGGGCGTGGTGCCCCAGCTGGCGCTCCCACCGGCCGCCGGATCACCGCTCGCGAGCGCTTCGCCTGCTTCGCCCACCGCCACACAGAGGCCAGGCGGCGCGGGCGTGGGGGGGAGCTCGCCGGCACAGGCGACCGCGGTGAGCCCCGCGCCGGCGGCCGCGTGGAGCGCGCGGATCGGCGCCCACGCCCCTTCGCCCGGATCGGCGCTCGTCAGCCCGCGCCCTTCGCTGTCCACCGCCACGCACGGAAGCCCTAGCGCACACGACACACCCGTCAGCACGTGGCCGCTATCGATCGCGTGCACCGACCACGAGCTCGTGGCGGCCACACCCGGCGTGCCGCTGACGATCGCGTCGCCGTTCCCATCGACCGCCACGCACAGCGCCGTGGACGCGCAGGCGACCCCGCCGATCGCGTTCGTGCCGTCCACGTCGAGCGGTTCGCTCCACTGGGCGCCCGCGCTGTCGCTCACCAGCACGCGCCCGTCCCCGTCCGCGGCGACGCACAGCGTGCTGGCGGGCGCGCACGACACCGACAGCAGGGGATGGCCGGAGTCGATCGCCTGTGGGGCCGACCACGAGTTGGTGACGGGGTCGGCGCTGAGAAGCGCCTGCCCGTGCTCGTCGACCGCCACGCAGCGCGCGTCCGACGCGCAGGAGACGCCGTTCAGCGCGAGCACCGGGTCGATCTCCACCGCCGCGCTCCAGCTCAGCTGAGGCTGCGCCACCGCCGGCGCGGGCGCAAGCCAGGCGAGCAGCACAGCGCACAACGGCGCCGCAATCGCGGCGCGTTGGTCGATCAGACGGTCGCATCTGATCATCGATCGGCCAATCAGACGAGCGCGTCTGATCATCGATCGGTCGCCGTGCGACGGTCGAAACGCACGCGGTCGAAACGCACGTTTACTCCTAACACCGCTCCCAGGTCGCGGTTGCGCACCGGCGCCAAGATTCCGCTCGCGCCGCGTGCCGCCGCCGTGTTCGCGGCGCGCGGCGCCACTGTGTTGCATACACTTGTCTGCCCAAGGGTTTTTACCATCCCGCGCTTTGCCCACGCCAATGTCCCGGTCTTTGCCTCCATCAATCGCTCTACCGATGCAGACGACTCCATAGTATGGACTTTGCGCCGGCCTGCGACTCAGCGCGCCCGTCCCTGCGCACGCCGAAAATGCCCCACAAGCGCACAGTTGGCCTATCCGCCGGGGAGGCGGTGCTCGGGCTCGTGATCGAGCGGCCCGACACGGCCTCGCGGCTCGGCCGGCGCCTGATGGAGCGCTTCCATTCCGCACGCTTCACCCGCTCCACCGGGCACAACGCGCTCGGCCGACTGGAGCGAGCCGGTCTCGTGCGCGCCGTCGGCGGCCACACGCCCGGCGTCGAGCCACGCTACGAGGCCACGGCGCGCGGCGTCGAGCACTTCCAGGCGTGGTTGCGGGCGTGTTCGGCGGCGGCGCCGGCGCTGCGCGAGGAGCTGCAGGCGAAGATCGCCTTCTGCGCCCCCGACGATCTGCCGCGGCTGATCGACGCGATCTGCGCCGAGGAACGCGCCTGCGCGCGCATGTTCGCGGCGGCGCACGGCCGGCTCGGCGCCGCTGAGCTGCTCGGCTCCCAGCGCGCCGGCGGAGCGGAGCGCTGGTCGGAGCTCGCGGAGCGGGTGGTGCTGCGCGACGAAGCGGCGATGTGGGGAATGCGCTTCAAGCGCCTGGAGCGGTTGCGCGCGCGCCTAGAAGAGATGCAGAGCGAGGTCGCGACCCGCGCATGAGCGCGCTGCTCTCGTTGCGGGGGGTCGGCAAGCGCTTCTGGCGAGGCGAGGTTGCGCACTGGCCGCTGCGGCGCGTCGATCTGAACGTGGCCGCGGGCGAGGTCGTGGCGGTTGTGGGGATGCGCAGCCAGGGCAAGACCACGCTGCTGCGGATCGCGGCCGGCATGCTCGCCCCCGACGAGGGCGCAGTGCTGCTCGATGGGCAGCGCCTGGAGCAACTCTCCGACCGCGCCCACGCACGGGTGCTGCGCCAACGGATCGGGCTGGCCGGCCGCCGCGGCCCGCGGATCGACCTGCGGATGCTCGACTACGTGGCGATGCGCCTGACGATCGGTCGGCGCCGGCAGCGGCGGGATGCGCAGGCGGGAGCGCTGGCGGCGCTCGAACGGGTGGGGGTGGAGCACGGAGCCGCCCGCCACTGGGAGGAGCTCTCCGATTGGGAGCGCGCTTTGGTGGAGCTCGCCCAGGCAATCGCACCCGCCCCGCGGCTCCTGCTGATCGACGATCTCATCGACGGGCTCGGCATGCGCGAGACCGAGCAGCTCGCGCGGCTCGTGCGGACGCTCGCCGAGCAGGAGCGGATTGGCGTGCTGATGGCGGTCTCCGATCCCGAGGCGGCGCTCTGCGCGCACCGCGTGCTGTCGCTTGCCGATGGGCGGCTGCGGCAGCTCTCGGGCCCGCCCGGCGAGGGGATGGAGAACGTGATCGACTTTCCCCGCGTCCCCGACACCGTTCGCCAGCCGGCGGCGCCAACCGTCGCGGAGCGCTGAAACGGTGGCGCCGTGGGCGATCCTCCACCTCTACCGCGCTCGCCTGCGCGCGCGCCTGGTGCTCGTGCAGGAGCTGTTAGCGGCGCTCGGAATCGCGGTCGGCGTGGCGCTGCTGTTCGCCTCGCAGGTCGCGAGCGCCAGCCTCGAGGGCTCGATTCGCCAGCTCACCGACGACCTCGTGGGCCGCGCCAGCCTGCAGCTGGTGGCGCGCGAGGCCACCGGCTTCGAAGCCGGCCTCGTTGCTCGGGTGCGCCGCCTGCCCGGCGTCGCCGGCGCCGAGCCGCTGCTGGAGGCGCGTGCGGCCGTGATCGGACCGCGCGGGCGCCGCGCCGTCGAACTGGTGGCGGGCGACCCCCGTTATGTCCACCTCGGCGGCGCTTTGCTGCGGCGCTTCAGCGCCACCCAGCTGGAATCGGTACGGGCGCTCGCCTTGCCGCAGGCGCTGGCGCGAGCGATCGGCGTCGAATCGCTGCAAACGCTCGAACTGGAGCTCGGTGCGCGGCGGCTGCCCGCGCTGATGGGCACGACGCTCGACACGCGCGAGATCGGAGCGCTCGCCGACAGCCCAGTGGCGATCGCGCCGCTCGCCTACGCACAGCGGGTGACCGGGCTGCGCGGCAGGGTGACGCGCATCTTCGTGCGCACGCTTCCCGGGCGCGAACGCGAGGTGCGCGGCGAGCTCGCGAGGCTTGCCGCGGGGCGCCCGCTGAACGTCGAGGGCGCCGGCTACGACGCGCAGCTGTTCGCCGTCGCCGCCGCCCCCGCCGACCAGAGCGAGCGGCTCTTCTCGGCGATCAGCGCGCTGGTGGGGTTCATGTTCGCGTTCAACGCGATGCTTGTCACCGTGCACCTGCGGCGCGGCCTGGTGGAGACGTTGCGCGGGCGCGGGGCGACGCGCGCGATGACGGTGCAGGTGCTGCTGTTCGACGCGCTCGTGCTCGGGGCGCTCGGCGCGCTGCTCGGGCTCGCGCTCGGCGAGGCGCTCGCCAGCACGGTGTTCGGCCCCGAACCGGGCTACCTGACGTTCGCGTTCGCGGTCGGCGAACAGCGGATCGTCACCTGGGGGAGCGTCGCGATCGCCGTCGTGGCCGGGCTGGCGGCGTCCACCGTCGGCGTGCTCGCGCCGCTCGGCGGCGTGCTCGCGCGGCGGCTGCGGGCGTCCGGCGGCCCCGGTGCGCCCGGAGGACGCGCGCGGGCGCCGGGACTCGCCCGGGCGGCGCAGGGCACGCTCGGCGCCGGCTGCCTGGCGCTCACCACCGCGATCCTGCTGGCGTACCCGCAGGCGGCGATCCTCGGCAGCGTCACGCTGCTGGCGGCGCTGCTGTCGCTGCTGGCGCTTGCGTTCGACGCGACAGTCGCCGGCTTCGAGCGGCTGCAGCGGCCGCTGTATGCGGCGTCCAGCCGGATCGCGGCGGTCGAGCTGCACAACCCCCGCAACCGTCTGCGCTCGCTGGCGATCGCCGCGACCGGCGCGGTCGCCGTGTTCGGCAGCGTGGCGATCGACGGCGCGCGCGAGAACCTGCAGCGGGGCCTAGACGCCTCCGCGCGGGTGATCGGCGCCAACGCCGAGGTGTGGGTGAGCCCGCTGGGCGCAGCCAACGCCTTCACCACGATCCCCTTCGACGGCGGCGCCCGGCGCGCGCTCGCACGGCTGCCCGGCGTAGGCGCCGTCGGCGTCTACCGCGGGAGCTTCCTGGCGTGGGGGAGCCGCGATGCGTGGGTGCTCGCACCGCCGCGCACCGCCCCCCTCCCGGTGCCGCCCGGACAGCTCGTGCAGGGCGACCTCGCCCGTGCCACCGCCGCACTACGCGCAGGCGGATGGGCGGTGCTCTCACAGGCGCTAGCCGCTGCCCACCACCTGCGGATCGGCGAGCGCTTCACGCTGCCCGCGCCGCGCCCAGCCTCGCTGCGCGTGGCGGCGCTCAGCACCAACCTCGGCTGGCCTTCGGGCGCGATCGTGCTGAGCTCCGAAGAGTACGCACGCGCGTGGGGCAGCAGCGACCCGAGTGCCTACCAGCTGCAGCTGCAGCCCGGCGCCTCGCCGGCGGCAGTGCGCGCGGAGGCACAGCGGGCGCTGGGCACCAGCGGCCTGGTCGCCGAAACCGCTTCCCAGCGGGTGCGCGGCCACTACGCGACCACGCGCCAGGCGCTCGCGCGGCTGACCGAGATCGGCCGCCTCGTGCTGATCGCCGCGGTGCTCGCTATCGCAGGCGCGATGGGCTCGATGATCTGGCAGCGCCGGCCCCAGCTCGCCTACATCAAGCGCCAGGGTTGCACGCGCGGCGTGCTATGGCGCGCGCTGCTATGCGAGAGCGCGCTGCTGTTGGGCGCCGGCTGCTCGCTCGGCGCGCTCTTCGGGATCTACGGGCAGCTGCTGCTCAGCCACGCGCTCGCCGCCGTCACCGGCTTTCCGATCGTCACCTCCGTCGGCGGTCTGACAGCGCTCGCGAGCTTTGCGCTCGTGTGCGCCTCGGCCGTCGCGATCCTCGCGCTTCCCGGCTATCTTGCGGTACGTGTACGTCCGACACTTGTCAGCATGAGCTAGCCCTCTCGCCGCGGCAGCTGTGCGCGCTCGCGGGAGCCACCGTGCGCGAGCTGCTATGGGGGCTGCGCGCGGTCGCACGCGAGGTGGCCAGCTGGCGCGCACGGGCGCGCACCGTGCCCGACGGGGCGCTGCGCGCCGATGCGCTCGGCTCGCTGGCGGGCAAGCGCGCCAGCACCGACGGCGCGGCGCTCTTCTGGACGGTCCCCCGCGGGCGCAGCGCCGACCTGCTGCGCCTGCTGGTGGCGTTCGAGACGATGGCCGACTTCCTCGACAGCGCGAGCGAGCGCGGTGTGCGCGCCGGTGTCGAGAGCGGTGTGCAGCTGCACACCGCTCTCAGCGAGGCGCTCGACCCCGGCGCCCCCGTCTCCGCGTACTACCGCCACCATCCGTGGCGCGGCGACGGCGGCTACCTGTGCGCGCTCGTGTTCGCCTGCCGCGATCAGTGCGCGCGCCTGCCCGCCTACCGCGTGGTGCGCTCGCGGGCGATCGACGCGGCCGTGCTCGCGCGGGTGCTGGGTCTCAACCATGAGCCCGACCCGAGTGCGCGCGAGCGGGCGCTGCGCGAGTGGGCAGCGCGCGAGGCACAGGGGTGGGGGGAGCTCGAGTGGTTTGAGTCCACCGCCGCCGCAAGCGGCTGGCTGACGGTGCTCGTGCTGCTCGCGCTCGCGACCGCCGAGCGGCTGGAGGAGAGCAGGGTGCGCGCGACGTGCGCGGCGTATCTGCCGTGGATCTCGCTGGTCGGCACGATGCTCGACAGCTACGCCGATCAGGCGCAGGACCGCGCCGCGGCCGAGCACAGCTACATCGCCCACTATTCCTGCGCCGAGGAGGCGGTGGAGCGGCTGAGCGAGTTGGTGGCCGAGGCCGCCCGCCGAGCGCGCGCCCTGCCGGACGGAGCCAGGCACGTGGTGATCGTGGCGTGCATGGTGGCGATGTATCTCTCGAAGGACAGCTCGCGCGCGCCGCGACTGCGCGCCAGCACCCGCCACCTCGCCGGCGCCGGCGGCTCGCTGCCGCGGCTGCTGCTGCCGGTGCTGCGGCTGTGGCGGGTGCTCTACCACCAGCGCGACAGGTAAGACACCAAACCTCCACCTGCGCCCGACGGTCGGTCGGCGCCGGCAGCGGCGGGCAGCGCAGGCGCAGGCACCGGCGGCGCTCGAAGGGATGGGTGGAGCAGTTGCGGGAAGACGACACGGCGACCCACTGGCGGCGCCGGTGCCGTGGGGTAGGGAGGATCGACCACCCCTATGGGTAGCGTTTTGTCTGCGCCATGTTTGTTTTATGAAAACGAAGCGACTTGTCTGCAGCGGCGTTATCGGCGAGGATCACAGCATGAGGTCACGGGGGCGGGCAACGAGGCAGGCGACGGTCGGCTCGAGCGGGCGGGGCGTCTCGCTCGGGCTGACCGCCGCGCAGGTGGGGCAGGTGATCGCCGAGGCGACCGCCCGGGCCGATAGCGCCGGCCCGCTCGCGGGCCTCTCACAACCGGGCGAGTTGAGCAGATCGCCGCTGGTGGAAGACCGTACGATGTCGCGCTCGCTGCTGTTCGGCCTCGTCGTTTTGATCGCGTTCCCAGCCGACGGCGGCGACCGTGGGGTGAAGGAGATGGCGCGCGAGCTCGACCTGCCGATCTCCACCACCTACCGCTACGTGCACACTCTGCACGCCGTGGGCCTGCTGGAGCAGGGTCCGCGCTCGCGGCGCTATCGCCGCTCCCACAAGCTCGGGTAACAGGCTTCCCACCGCCGGACAGACCGAGGCCAGGGGTCGTTCGCCGCGTGTCGGCCACCTGCGCCGCCGCCACAGTTCGTCGGCCCGCGCCGGCCCGCTACCGCGCCGTCCCTCGCGCCCGCAGCATTTGCCGTGCGACCGCTCCCGCCGCGGCGGTGCCGACGAGCACGAACCCGGCCAGCACCAGCCAGCTGAGCAGCGCGAAGGCGATGCCGATCGCGCCAAAGCGCTGCGCGTAGACGGTGAGCGAGTGGGGGAGGTAGACGAGCGAGAAAGCCATTAGCACGGTCATCCCGAGCGCCGCGAGACCGGCGCCGGGGAGCAGTTCGCGCCACGGCAGCCGTCGCCCCAGCAGCACGTATGGCGTCAGCAGCCACGCCCCTGTCCCGAGCAGCAGCGACCCGGCGACGTGCCACCAACCGCTGGCGAGGCCCGCCACCAGCGGGCGCACGCTGACGTACAGCGGGATCAGGGCGATCCACAACAGGTGCCACGGCGTGCCCCGGACGCCGGCGGCGGGCAGCTCGTAGCAGAGCTCATACATCCGCTGCAACGCACGCGCCAGCGACAGCGTCGAGAACACCACGAGCAGCACGCCGATCGCGGTGACGCTGTGGGCGACCGCCGTGGAGGGCGCAAACATCTCGTCGATGCTCTGCGCGGCCGCGCCGGAGAGGTTCAGCCGCGTGACGATGCTCTGCGCGAAGCCGTGCGCGCTGAGATGCGGCGCGAGCGAGCTGTAGACGATCAGCAGCGGGAACAGCGCGCTGAACCCGAGCGCCCCCAGTGCCACGCCGCGATCGACCGCCTGCACCGCGGCGAGGCGCTCCAGCCACGCCGCGAGCGGCCCCGCTGGGGCGAGCAGCAGGCGCAGCGGGCCCCGCACGGAGTCGGGCAGCCGCGAGGGGATTCGCATCTGGTCCCCGTTCGCTCAGCCGTTGTGCTCGGCTTGAAGCCTGCCCATCCTGGCAGTTTCGGCGCCGCGCAGGTGACCCGCCCTCGCCCGCGCCGGGTGGTCGGTCGCCCGCGCACGCGTGCCCCGACCCGGCCGCCGGTCCTACTCCATGCGCCGCTCGGCGGGCACCGGCCGCCGGCTCGCTCACCCGACGGCTCAACGGGGTCCTACGGTCAGCGGATGGAGCCCCGTGCGTTAGCTCGCGGCCTCGCCGTCGCCCACCACCAGCGCCAGCGCGAAGCCGTCGTGGCCCTTGGCGCCGACGGTCTGCACCACGGTGGCGTCGACCCGCGGCTCGGCCGCGAGCAGCTCGTAGAAGCGGCGCACCTGCTGCACGCCGCCCTCGCCGAGCCGCTGATCGTACCCGTCGGGATCGATGATCACGCCGGCGCGCACGACGTTGTCGCCGACGATCACGCTCCCGGGCCGCGAGAGCTTCAGCGACCACTCCAGATAGCCCGGGTAGTTGCCCTTGTCGGCGTCGATGAAGATCAGGTCGAAAGGCCCGGCGCCCTCGGCGTGCAGCTCGCGAAGCGTGTCGAGCGCGGCGCCCACGCGCAGCTCCACCACGTCGCTGAGGCCGGCGCGCGCGATGTTGGCGCTCGCCACCTCGGCGTGGCGGGGGTTGAGCTCGAGCGTCACCACACTGCCGCCGTCCGGCAGCCCGCGCGCCAGCCAGATGGTGCTGTAGCCGCCGAGCGTGCCCAGCTCCAGGACGCGGCGCGCGCCGTGGACGCGCACGAGCAGTTCGAGCAGCTTCCCCTGCGGCGGCGTCACCGCGATTGGAGGTAGACCGGCGGCGTCGCTGTCGCCCAGCGCCGCGTCGAGCACGGGGTCGTCGGGGAGCAGGCGATCGCCGATGTAGCTATCGACGGCGGTCCACAGGTCTTGGCTCATGGTCGGAGGGGCGCTCGGGTGTCGGCACCGAGGATCGCGCGTCGCCCTTGCGCGGGAAGCTTAGTGGGAAGCGGCACGAGGCGAAGGACGCCAACATCGCGTTCGCCCCCGATCGCCCGCATGAGATGCCCAGGTGCGCGAAGCCTCGGGTCAGGCGCCGACGTAGGCCGCAAGGTGCTCGCCGGTAAGGGTGGAGCGCCCGGCGACGAGCTCGGCGGGTGTGCCCTCGAAGACGATCCGCCCGCCGTCGTGTCCGGCGCCGGGTCCGAGGTCGACGATCCAGTCGGCGTGCGCCATGACCGCCTGGTGGTGCTCGATGACGATCACCGACTTGCCGGAGTCCACGAGCCGGTCGAGCAGGCCGAGCAGTTGCTCGACGTCGGCGAGGTGCAGGCCGGCGGTCGGCTCGTCGAGAACGTAGATGGAATCGGTCCCGCCGGGTGGGCGGGGCCGATTTCCCGCCATCTGGGTGGCCAGCTTGAGCCGCTGGCGCTCGCCGCCGGACAGCGTGGTGAGCGGCTGGCCGAGGCTGAGATAGCCGAGCCCGACGTCGGCGAGCCGCTCGAGGATCCTGTGCGCGGCCGGCGTCTTCGCCTCGCCGGCGCCGAAGAACTCCTCGGCCTCGTCCACCGACATCGCGAGCACCTCGCTGATGTCCTTGCCGCCGAAGGTGTACGTCAGAACCGCGGCCTGGAAGCGCTTGCCCTCGCACTCCTCGCAGACGGTGGCCACGCCGGCCATCATCGCCAGGTCGGTATAGATCACGCCGGCGCCGTTGCAGGTCGGGCAGGCGCCCTCGGAGTTAGCGCTGAACAGCGCCGGCTTCACGCCGCCCGCCTTCGCGAAGGCCTTGCGGATCGGGTCGAGCAGCCCGGTGTACGTCGCGGGGTTGCTCCGCCGCGAGCCGCGGATCGCACTCTGGTCCACCGACACGACTCCGTCGCGGGGCGGGTGGGACTTAATAATCGAGCCGTGGATCAGCGAGCTCTTGCCCGAGCCGGCGACCCCGGTCACCACCACCAGCACGCCGAGCGGGATGTCGAGGTCGACGTCCCGCAGGTTGTGGGTGTCGGCACCGCGCACCCTCAGCACTCCCGAGGGCGTGCGCACCGTCTCCTTGAGGGCAGCCCTGTCGTCGAGATGACGGCCGGTGATGGTGTCGCTTCCGCGCAGCCCCTCGACGGTGCCCTCGAACACCACCTCGCCACCGGCGGCTCCGGCACCTGGGCCGAGGTCGACGACGTGGTCGGCGATCGCGATCGCCTCCGGCTTGTGCTCCACGACGAGCACCGTGTTGCCCTTGTCGCGCAGCGCCAGCAACAGGTCGTTCATCCGCTGGATGTCGTGGGGGTGCAGCCCGATCGTCGGCTCGTCGAAGACGTAGGTGACGTCGGTGAGCGAGGAGCCGAGCTGGCGGATCATCTTGACGCGCTGTGCCTCGCCGCCTGACAGGGTGGCCG
>DATMMB010000332.1:0-4338 GCA_035569895.1 Solirubrobacteraceae bacterium
GCAGCCTGCACCTGCGCCAGGCGACAGCCCGCCTCGGCGATGAGGGAGTCGTTGGCGGCGTCGACCTCGCGGATGCGGTTCAGGCGCTCGAGCGCCACCACGAGCTGCCCGCCGCTGGCATCGGGGGTGGCGCCGCCGCAGTAGCTGGTGTTGCCGCCCTGCGGCACGACGCCGACGCCGGCGGCATTACACAGCGCCAATACCCGGGAGACTTCCGCGACCGACTGCGGACGCGCCACGCCGAGCGCGCGCCCGTGGTAGAGGCGCCGGTGGTCGCTCAGGTAGGGGGCGCTCGCGGCCTCATCAGTGATGAGGCCCGCGGGGCCCAGGAGCGTGCGCAGCTGCTCGCGCAGCTCTGCGCCCTCTGCGATCAAGCGATCTGCAGGGCTTGCAGCGCCGCGATGCGCTCATCCAGCGGCGGGTGGCTCATGAAGAGGCGCTTGAGGCCGCTCGCGACCGGACCTTCGGCGATGCCGAAGGCGGCGAACTGCTGCGACGGCAGCGGCTCGTGCACGCGCTTGAGGCCCTCGAGCGCGGCGATCATCCGGGACTTCCCGGCCAGCTGCGCGCCGCCAAAGTCGGCGCGGAATTCGCGCCGGCGCGAGAACCACATGACGATCAGGTTGGCGAGGATGCCGAACACCAGCTGCAGCACGATGACCGTGAGGAAGTAGGCGCCGCCGCCGCGCCCGTTCTCCGAGCGGCTGATGAGCCCGGCGATGACGCGCGACAGGAAGATCACGAAGGTGTTCACCACGCCCTGGATGAGGGCGAGCGTCACCATGTCGCCGTTGGCGACGTGGGTCATCTCGTGGCCGAGCACCGCCTCGACCTGGTCGCGCCCCATGCTCTGCAATAGCCCGCTGCTAACCGCGACCAGGGCGGCGTTGCGATTCCAGCCCGTGGCGAAGGCGTTCGGATCAGGCTGCTGGAAGATGCCGACCTCCGGCATGCCGACGCCCACCGTGCGGGCGTGATGCTCCACCACGCCCAGCAGCCAGCGTCCGGTCGGGTCCTGTGTCTGCGGATCGATGATCTGCACGCCCATGCCGCGCTTGGCCATGGTCTTCGACAGCAGCAGCGAGATGAACGAGCCCCCGAAGCCGAACAGGGCGGCGAACACCAGCAGCCCGAAGTAGCTCTGGCCGTGCGCGGCGAGCCAGGCGTCCAGCCCCGTGAGGCGCGCCACGATCGACAGCACCAGCACGACGGCGAGGTTGGTGAGGAGGAACAGGAAGATGCGTTTCATATTCGAACAGCCTGCAGTGAGCAAGAGGGCGTCCGCTGGCCCGATTTGTCGCGGAAGAGAACTCTACCGGTCCGGCGTTACCCTCGCCAGCGTGGGGCCGCGGGGGCGTTTTTCAAGAGACCCTAGCCCGTGACGACCCCAAGCGCGCGCCCGACGAGGAAGCTGACCGCGCCGGCGCCCCCGCCGATCAGCACCATGCGTAAGCCGCTGCGCAGGGCACTGCGGCCGGTAAACAGCGACAGCCCGAGGCCGACGGCAAACAGGGTGAGCAGCGTGACCGCCGCGGAGAGGCTCACGGCGCGCATGCCGGTGGCGCCGAGGAGGAACGGCAAGAGCGGCACCGCCGCCCCGGCGGCGAAGGTCACGGCCGAGGCGCTGGCGGCGCGCCAGGGGGAACCCAGGTCGTCGGGGTTGAGCCCGAGCTCCTCGCGCGCGAGCACGTCGAGGGCCTGCTGCGGGTTCTCAAGGAGCGCGCGGCTGACGGCGCGCGCCTGCTCGAGCTCGACCCCGCGCGCGTGGTAGATCAGCGCGAGCTCCTCGGCTTCCTCCTGCGGGTACTCGGCGAGTTCCTCGCGCTCGAGCGCGATCTGGTACTCGTACATCTCGCGCTGCGAGCGCACCGAGACGTACTCGCCGGAGGCCATCGACAGCGCCCCGGCGAGGAGGCCGGCGGCCCCGGCGGTCAGCACGAAGCCGCTGTGGACGCCTGCGCCGGCGACCCCCAGCACCAGGCTCACGTTCGAGACCAGCCCGTCGTTCACGCCAAAGACCGCGGCGCGCAGGCTGCCGCCGATCGCGCTGCGGTGGCGCGCGCCGACCTGCGCCAGCGTCGTGGGCATCGGGTGCCCGGCGGGCGGCGGGGCGCTGTACACGGACAGGCCGCGCACCTTCATGGCCGCGAGCACCATGCGCAGCGAGCGCGTCTCGAAGTGGCGCAGGAGCCAGGCGACGATGCGTGCGCGCAGCGAGGGCGTGAAGCGGCGCTCCGGGGCGGGGCTTATCCCGCCGGCGGCGATCGCCGCCCAGGTGCCGGCCTGCTCCTCGGCGGCCGCGGCGAGCTTCAGGAACAGGTCAGCTTTGTGGGCGTCGGGTTCGGCGGCCGCGACCTGGCGATACAACCACGCCGATTCCTTCTCGTGGTACCAGCTGTCGGGGCCGGCGGTGGTCAATACTCCTCGCGCTCCTTGTCGTCGTCCTCGTCCTCATCGTCGTCCCAGTCGTCGTCGTCGTCCTCGTCGTCTTCCTCGTCCCAGTCGTCCTCCTCCTCGCTGTCATCCTCGTCGTCGGACTCGGACCAGCCCTCGGGCTCGGCAATCTTGTCGAGGTCCATCTCGTGCCAGGTCTCCAGGTCAAGTTCCTCGATATCGCCATCGAGATACTCAATCTCGACGAGTTCGGAGTCCTCATCCACGGACAGCACGCGGAATTGCTCTTCTTCTTCGAGGTTCTCGTACCACTGGCCGGCAACCGGCTCGTAATCTCTGCTCACCGCGAAAGCCACCTTAGTTGTCGTGCGCCGCCTGAAGTTAAGTGTAGGGGCTGCGCTCTCCTTGGGCAACGCGCGTTGAATGCGTATAGTTTTCCCCAACATGAACGCCCGCGCTCCCGATTCCGCACTGCCCCTGACACAAGCACGACTGGTCGTGGTGAAGGTGGGCTCGGCGCTGCTGGTCGACGGCGACAGCGGGCGCATCAACCGCGCGTGGCTCGAGACCCTGGTGGAGGACCTGCTGCGGCTGCGCCGGCGCGGGCAGAAGGTGATCCTCGTGTCCTCAGGCGCGATCGCGCTCGGGCGGCGGCGGCTGGGACTGAAAGCCGGGCCACTGCGCCTCGAGGACAGCCAGGCCGCGGCCGCGGTCGGCCAGATCCGCCTGGCGCACGCCTACAAGGAATTGCTGGAGGGGAACGAGGTCACCGTGGCGCAGGTGCTGCTGACGCTGGAGGACAGCGAGCGCCGCCGCCGCTACCTGAACGCGCGCGCCACGCTCGAGTCGCTCCTGGCGCTCGGGGCACTGCCGGTCATCAACGAGAACGACACGGTGGCGACCGCCGAGATCCGCTACGGCGACAACGACCGCCTGGCGGCGCGCGTGGCGCAGATGGCGAGCGCGGACTGCCTGGTGTTGCTCTCGGACGTCGCCGGGCTCTACAGCGCCGACCCCAAGCAGGAGCCCGCGGCGCGCCTCATCCGCGAGGTGCGCCACATCACCCCGGAGATCGAGGCGATGGCGGGGCGCGCCTCCTCGGCGCTCGGCTCCGGGGGCATGCGCACCAAGATCCTCGCCGCGCGCATCGCGGTCGCCGCCGGCTGCCACATGTGCGTCGCCGCCGGTCAGCCACCGCATCCGCTGCGGCGTATCGAAGAGGGGGCCGACTGCACCTGGTTCCTGCCCGCGGCGACCCCGGCGGCCGCGCGCAAGCAGTGGATCGCCGGCACGCTGCGCCCCTCCGGCGCGCTCATCATCGACGACGGCGCGCTGCGCGCGCTGGCCGAGGGCCGCAGCCTGCTGCCGGCGGGCATCACCGCGGCGCGCGGGCGCTTTGACCGTGGCGACACCGTCAGCGTCTTTAGCGCCGACGGCCGCGAAGTCGCGCGCGGGATCGTGGCGTACTCGGATGCGGACGCCGCGCGCATCATGGGCCGCCGCTCGGGCGAGATCGCCGAGCTCCTCGGGTTTCGCGGCCGTGACGAGATGATTCACCGCGACGACCTGGTGCTGATGCGCCCGGACGTGAGCGCGCCACGGCGCCCGGCGAGCGAGCCGGCGGGCTAGAGGGTCCGGGCATGGAACCGCAAGCCCTCGGCGCCCTGATGCAACAGCTGGGTCGCGAGGCCGTGGCGGCCGCGGCCGTGCTCGCGCGCGCCGGCAGCGCGCAGAAAAATGCGGCGCTGACGGCGGCCGCGGCGGCGGTGCGCCGCGGGCACGCCGCGATCCTCGCCGCCAACGCGCGCGACCTGGACGGCGCCCGCGCTCGCCAGTTGAGCAGCGCGCGACTGGAGCGGCTGCGTCTCGATGCAGCGCGGCTCGAGGCGATCGCCGTGGGGCTTGAGGCGGTGGCGGCGCTCGCCGACCCCATCGGCCGCGTGA
>DATMMB010000333.1:0-6238 GCA_035569895.1 Solirubrobacteraceae bacterium
TACATCGCGCGCGGCAACTACATCTACCCGCCCGCCCCCACGATGCGGCTGACGACCGACATCTTCCAGTACTGCCACGAAAGAGTGCCGAAGTGGAACACGATCTCGATCTCCGGCTACCACTTCCGCGAGAAGGGCTGCTCGGCCGTGCAGGAGGTCGCGTTCACGCTGTGCTCGGGGATCGCGTACGTGCAGGCGGCGATCGACAAGGGCCTCGACGTGGACGACTTCGCGCCGCGCCTCGCGTTCTTCTTCAACGGCCACAACAACGTCTTCCAGGAGGTCGCCAAGTTCCGCGCGGCGCGGCGGATGTGGGCAGAGATCATGCGCGAGCGCTTTGGCGCCGCCAACCCAAAGGCCACGATGCTGCGCTTCCACACGCAAACCGGCGGCGTCACGCTGACGGCGCAGCAGCCGGAGAACAACATCGTGCGCGTCGCGCTGCAGGGCTTCGCGGCGGTGTGCGGGGGCACGCAGTCGCTGCACACCAACGGCTTCGACGAGGCTTTGGCGCTGCCTACCGAGCACGCCGCGAAGATCGCGCTGCGCACGCAGCAGATCCTCGCGCACGAGTCGGGCGCCGCCGACACCGTGGACCCGTTCGCCGGCTCGTACTTCGTGGAGGCGCTCACCGACGAGATCGAAACGCGTGCGCAAGAGCTGATCGCCAAGGTGGACGCGCTCGGCGGGTCGGTGCAGGCGCTGCAGTTCATCATCGGAGAGATCGACGAGTCGGCGTGGGGCTACCAGGAGCGCTACCGCATCGGCCAGGACATCGTCGTCGGCGTCAACAAGCACGAGGAGGACGACGTCGAGGTGCCCGACCTGCTGCGCGTCGACCCCGAGTCCGAGCGCCTGCAGGTGCGGCGGCTCACGGCATTCAAGGAGAGTCGCGACCAAGCGCTAGTCGCACGTCGCCTGGAGGAGTTGCGCGAGGTGGCGCGCGGCGATGGGAACCTGCTGCCCGCGATCCGCGCCGCGCTAAAGGATCGCTGCTCGCTGGGTGAGGTCTGCGGGGCGATGCAGGACGTGTTCGGGAAGTACGCCCCCACGTTCTAATAGGCTTCGCCCGTGCTCGTCGCCGTCGCCTTCTGGGAAGTCGTCCTCGCGCTGCACATCATCGCCGTCGTGTTCGCCTTCGGCGCGACGTTCGCCTACCCCGTGTTGCTCGGCGCCGTCACGAAGGCCGACACGCGCGCGCTACCCGCCCTCTATCGCGCGCTGCACGCGATCAGCCAGCGGGTGATCATGCCCGGCGTCGCGGCGATCCTCGTGTTCGGTATCTACCTCGCCTCCAAGCTGCACGAATGGCACGCGTTCTTCGTGCAGTGGGGCCTCGCCGTCGTGATCGTGATCGGCGCCGTCGAGGGCGCCTACCTGGGTCCACGCGAGCGGCGACTGGTGGAGGTCGCCGACCGCGACGTCGCCGCCGCCGGCGATGGCACGGTGGCGTTCAGCGCCGAGCACGACTCGCTCGTCCGCCGCATCGGCGCGGTGGGCGCGCTGATGGACCTGCTCGTGCTGGTCACGATCTACTTCATGGTGACCCACACCGGGTCGTAGCGCCCGCCGCCACCCGCGCAATCGCTCATGGTGACCCACACCGGGTCGTAGCGCCCGCCGCCACCCGCGCAATCGTGATGGCGATCTGCTGGTCAGCTCTAGGAGCATCGTCAGGCACACGTTGCCCGCGATACCCTGACCGAATGCCAAGCGAAGGGTATCGAGTAGCGGTCGTCGGCGCCACCGGCCAGGTGGGCTCGCTGATGCTGCAACTGTTGTGCGAGCGCGCGTTCCCTGCGCGCGAGGTGGTCGCGTTCGCCTCCGCGCGCTCCACCGGGCGCACGCTGGCAGGCGCCGGTCTCGACGGCGGCGACCTCACCGTGCGGGAGCTCTCCGAGGCCGCCGTCCAGGGCTTCGATCTGGCGCTGTTCTCCGCCGGCGGCGCCACCTCGGGCGCGTGGGCGCCGCGCTTCGTCGACGCTGGCGCCGTGGTGGTCGACAACTCCTCGCGCTGGCGCATGCACGACGACGTGCCACTGGTCGTCGCCGAGGTCAACCCCGACGCGCTGGCCGACCACCACGGGATCATCGCCAACCCCAACTGCTCCACGATGCAGATGGTGGTGGCGCTCGAGCCGCTCCACGCCGCCGCCGGGATCGAGCGGCTGGTGGTCTCCACCTACCAGGCGGTGTCGGGCACCGGCAGGGCGGCGGTGGACGAGTTGCTCGAACAGTCGCACGCGCTCCTGCACGAACGGGAGATCGCGGCGCCCGCCGCCTACGCGCACCAGATCGCCTTCAACGCGCTCCCCCACGCCGGCAGGTTCGCGCCCGGCGAGGACCACACCGACGAGGAGCGCAAGCTGATCAACGAGACGCGCAAGATCCTCGGCGACCCGGCGATTCGGGTGAGCGCCACCTGCGTGCGGGTGCCTGTGGTGAACGGCCACTCCGAGGCGGTCAACGTGCAGATCCGCGGCGATCTGTCCCCCGAGCGCGCGCGCGAGCTGCTGGAAGCGGCGCCCGGCGTCACCGTGCTCGACGACCCCGCCGCCGCGCTCTACCCGCTCGCGATCGAAGCCTCCGGCAAGGACGGCGTGTTCGTCGGGCGCATTCGCCGCGACCCCGGCCACGAGCACGCGCTCGATCTGTGGATCGTCGCCGACAACCTCCGCAAGGGGGCGGCCACCAACGCCGTGCAATTGGCGGAGTTGTTGCACGAGCGAGGGCTGATCGGGCCCGCGCGGGAGCGTGCAGCCGCCTGAGGTTCGAATGCCGGCGCCTGGCGGCGTCCTCGGTCGCTCGGGTGCCAAGCACACTTCGCTCCCTGCGCTCTTGCCAGGCTTGGCCTTCGAACGTCAGTGCCAACACTGGAAGGACTCGCGCCGCCGCCCTCGAAACATGGGGCGATGCCCACCATCGAAGCGCAGCGCACACTCGTCAAGTCCCCACCGGAGCTGTGGGCGGAGCTGAGCGACCCCGTTTCGCTTGCGCAGCACCTCGGCGACGTCGGCGAGATCCGCATCGCGCGTGTGGAGGCCGAGACCAGCGTCGAGTGGGAGGCCGAATCGGCTCGCGGCACGGTGGAGATGAAGCCCTCCGGGTGGGGCACCAAGGTCACACTCACGATCGCTCGCGAGGCGCCCGCGCCGGTAATCGCCGAGCCGGAGCCCCCGCCCGCCCCCGAGCGCGAGGTGGAGCCCGAGCCAGAGCCATCCCCGGTGCCTCGGCGCGGCTGGCGCGCGCGGCTGCGGTGGTGGCGACGCCGCCGACAAGCGGTGCTCGCACCCGCCCCCGAGCTGGAGCCAGAGGTCGAGGTCGCGGAGTCCCCCAGCTTGGCGGCTGAACTCGCCGCCGAGCTGACGCGCCTGGAGGCGAGCATGGCCGAGCAGGACGCCGAGCTCCTGAGCGCGGTGCTCGACCAGCTGGGCGCCGCCCACCATCGCCCTTTCTCGCGCGGCTGAGCGGACGGGGTTTCTTCACCTGTGGTGCGTAGAAGCGCCCGATTGGCCGTAGCGCGGATAACATCGGGCGCCCGATGATGCGCGCCAAGGCACCGGAAACCTACGAAGAGAAGCTCACCCAGCTGCAGGAGCTGCGCGCCGCCGCGCTGCACTCCGCGCCGGAGGCGGAGGAGAAGCAGCACGCGCGCGGCAAGCACACCGCGCGCGAGCGCGTCGAGAAGCTGCTCGACCCCGGATCCTTCCAGGAGCTGGACACGTTCGTGCGCCACCGCACCTACGAGTTCGACATGCAGAAGAACCGCCCGTGGGGCGACGCGGTGGTGACCGGCCATGGCACCATCGACGGCCGCCAGGTGTGCGTGTTCAGCCAGGACTTCACCGTGTTCGGCGGCTCCTTGGGCGAGGTGATGGGCGAGAAGATGTGCAAGATCATGGACCTGGCCGCCAAGATCGGCTGCCCCATGATCGGCATCAACGACTCCGGCGGGGCGCGCATCCAGGAGGGGGTGGTGTCGCTGGGCTCCTACGGCGACGTGTTCCTGCGCAACGTCCGCAGCTCGGGCGTGATCCCGCAGATCTCGCTCGTGATGGGCCCGTGCGCCGGCGGCGCGGTGTACTCGCCGGCGATCACCGACTTCATCTTCATGGTGGCCGAGACCTCGCACATGTTCATCACCGGCCCCGACGTGATCAAGACCGTCACCGGCGAGGAGGTCGGCTTCGAGGAGCTGGGCGGGGCGATGTCGCACAACACCAAGTCGGGAGTCGCCCAATTCGCCTCCGTCGACGAGGACGCCTGCCTGGAGGACTGCCGCTACCTGCTGAGCTTCCTGCCCTCCAACAACCTCTCCACATCTCCGCGCGTGCAGCCGACCGACGATCCGCTGCGGATGGACGAGGAGCTCGACCACGTGGTTCCCGACAACCCCAACAAGCCCTACGACATGCGCGACGTGGTGCGGTTGATCATCGACGACGGCGAGTTCTTGGAGGTGCACGAACACCACGCCAAGAACATCATCTGCGGCTTCGCGCGCATGGACGGCTTCACGGTGGGGATTGTCGGCAACCAGCCCAACCAGCTGGCGGGTGTGCTCGACATCGACGCCTCCGCCAAGGCCGCGCGCTTCGTGCGCACCTGCGACGCCTTCAACATCCCGCTGCTCACATTCTGCGACGTCCCCGGCTTCCTGCCCGGCACCGCGCAGGAGTGGGGCGGGATCATCCGCCACGGCGCCAAGCTGCTGTACGCGTTCGCGGAGGCGACCGTGCCGAAGGTGACGATCATCACGCGCAAGGCCTACGGCGGCGCCTACGACGTGATGTCTTCCAAGCACCTCGGGGCGGACTTCAACTTCGCCTGGCCCACCGCGGAGGTCGCGGTGATGGGGCCGGAGGGCGCCGTCAACATCATCTACCGCCGCGACATCGCCGGCTCTCCCACGCCCGAGGAACGGCGCAAGACGCTGATGGACGACTACAAGGCCCGTTTCGCCAACCCCTACACGGCGGCCGAGCGCGGCTACATCGACGACGTGATCGTCCCCCACGAGACCCGCCCGCGGCTGATCACCGCGCTACGGACTTTGGAGACCAAGCGCGAGCCCGGGCCCAAGCGCAAGCACGGGAACATCCCGCTGTAGGGCATCGAATCCGTCAGACTGTGAGCGATGGTCAACCGTCGCCCACAACTTGAATTGATCGCCCCCGCGGCCTCACCGCAGGAGGCAGCCGCGGTGGTGGCAGCGCTCGAGCGCTTCATGAGAGACACAGCACCGCGGCTGGCGCCGCCCCGCCCGAGGCGGGACCTGTGGACGCGGGCGGCGATGCTCGAATGCGTCGGCCGCGAGGACGAGTGGCCCGCCGCCTGGGGCGACCCGATCCCCTGGGACTGAGCCGGAAGCGAAGCGCGCGCGAGCGGCGGCACGGCTCATACGCGACCGGCGGCACGGCTCACCTGGCCGGCAGCGCCGGCCGCCGGCGAGCCGGACCACAACGACGCCGAGATCTTCACATCGGCGCCGCCGACCGGCGCCAAGATCGACCGCCTTGGACAAATACCCAAAAGCCGCTAGCCTTTAGCCCCAATCCACCCCCTGCCGATACTCGGCACAGCCGCCACCCAGCAGCTCCCGAATCAGGAGGACCCATAGATGCAGCCGACCGCCGTACCCCCCGCGCCGCGCGGCACCCTGGAGGACCCCGAGATCCTGCAGAACGTGCCCGGGCACGTGATCCCGATCCTGCAGCGCGAGTTCGACGACTTCAAGACCGAGGCCACGAAATTTCTGGAGGGGCAGACCCCGGAGGACGAGTTCATCAAGTTCCGCCTCAAGCAGGGGGTTTACGGCCAGCGCCAGCCGGACGTGCAGATGATCCGCGTGAAGCTGCCGTTCGGGGGGATCACGCCCGAGCAGCTGGAGAAGTTCGCCGAGGTCGTCGAACGATATGTGCCGCTCAACAAGGGCCACATCACCACGCGCCAGAACATCCAGATGCACCACATCCCGCTGCTGGAGGCCGAGAAGGCGATCCGCGAGCTCGGCGAGGCCGGGCTCTCCAGCCGGGAGGGCTGCGGCAACACGATCAGGAACGACACCGGGGACCCCTGGGCCGGCGTCGCGAAGGACGAGCTCTTCGACCTCACTCCCTACGCCGGCGCGTATGTGCGGTACTTCGTCCGCCATCCGACGACGCAGGCGATGCCACGCAAAGTCAAGACGGCGTTCACCGCCACTGACGCCGACAACGCGATCACCGGAATCCACGAC
>DATMMB010000334.1:0-18658 GCA_035569895.1 Solirubrobacteraceae bacterium
CCGCCGCTCGCGCCGCTCGCCGATCCGCTGGTGCTCGCCGCCGCGCTCGCCGAGCTGCTCGCGCCCGTCGCCGCGTAGCCGCTCGCTTCGCTTTTGCCCGAGCTGCTGCCGCCGCTCGATCCGCAGCCCGCCACCGCGAGCCCCGCGACCGCGAGCATCGTCGTAACAAGAAAATGTGGGTGTCGCACGCTTGTCTCCTGGTTTGGTTTGTATTGCCGAGGACGCCCGCACGATTGCAAACCTTTCACCGCGGGCGCTACAGTCGAGCCGTGCCCGCGCTCGATCCCGAGTCGCTGCCGCGCCACCTCGACCGGCTCTATCGCGCCGCGTGGGCGCTCTGCGGCTCGCCGCACGAGGCCGAAGACCTCGTCCAAGAGACGTTCGCGCGGGTGCTCGCGCGGCCGCGCACGCTGCGCGGCCAGGACGAGCTCGCCTACCTGATGACCGTGCTGCGCAACACCTTCCTCACCGAACGGCGCACCGCATCGCGCCGTCCCCGCGCGAGCGCCGCTGTGCTCGAGGAGCTCGACCCGCTCGACCCGCGCTCCGGCGAGCGGCCCGCGGAGGCGCTGCAGACGCGCGAGGTCTTCGCCGCGATCGCCGGCCTGCCCGAGCGCTACCGCCTGGCACTCGTCGCCTGCGACGTCGTCGGGCTCTCCCACCGCGAGGCGGCGCGTATGCTCGACACGAAGGAGGCGACGATCGCCACGCGCCTGTTCCGTGCGCGCCAGTTCGTCGTGCACGCGCTCGAGTCCTCCTCCCCCGGCCGGGAAGATGCGCCCTCCGCGCGGAGTCTTACTCCAGGGAGCACCACGTGATGAATCGCGATCCCGACGACATCCACGCCGCGCTCGCCGCACTCGCCGACGGCACGCTGCCAGAGCAGCGGCGCGAGTCCGTGCTGGCGCGCGTCGCCGACTCCCCCGAGCTCGCCGCCGAGCTCGAGGAGCAGCGTCGCGCCGTGACGCTCGTGCGCTCGCTGGAAGGCGTGCAGGCGCCCCATCTCCTGCGCCGCTCGATCGAGCTCGCCGCCGCCGGCGAGGTGGCGGCCTCCGCTGCGCCCGACGCCGCCGGTGCGGCGGGCGTCGCCGGCTCGCGGTCCAGCCGCTTCGCCGCTGGGAGTGCCGCCGCTGAGGGCGAGGCGGCCGCGCGGCGGCGCCGTCTGCGTGATCCCCGCTCCGTGGGGCGTTCCCCGCGCCGGCCCTCGCGCATCTTCATCGGCGGGCTGCTCGCCGCCGGCGCGGCTGTCGTCGTCGTGCTGGCGTTGGTCCTCTCCTCCGGCGGTGGCGGCGCCGCCGCGCCCACCGTGTCGCGGGCCTCCGGCGCGGGCCTGCTCGCCGCCACCTCCTCGCCGCCCGGTGAGAACCCGCGCAACCCCCACCTGCTGAGCGCCTCCGCGGCCGGCATCCCCTACCCCTACTGGGGCGGCTCGCTGGGCTGGAGCGCCGTCGGCAGGCGCACCGACACGATCGGCGATCGCGCCGTCACCACCGTCTTCTACGCCAACCACCACGGCCGGCGTATCGGCTACTCGATCGTCGCTGGCGACGCCCTGCCGATCCCCGCGGGCGCCGTCGCGGTCGTGTGGCACGGCGTGAGCTTCCACGTGGTCTCCCCCGCCAACCCGACGATTGTCGCCTGGCGCGAATCCGGCCACACCTGCATCCTCACTTCGCGCGAGGTTGCTGTGCGCACGCTGGTGCGCCTTGCCGCGTGGGCGCGGGCGTAGGGCGTCTGCTCATCGAGCCTTACGGCGTCCACCATCAGCTCGACGCTCGCGGACGCTCATCGGGGCGAATATCGCTCTGTGCGCCGTGCCTCCATTGGTGGTGGTCACCGGCGCATGAGCCGGGGTCGCCGTCGGCTTCGGGCTCCCAGACGAGCCACCGCATGCCGTCAGGCTGACGCACACGAGCAGTGGGACGATCAACGCGCTCGCCGGCAAGCCGCGACACCGGCGAGGACGGTGTCGCGGCTTATGATCGATCGGCTGCCAGGCTCCCATCGCGGGCGCTCAGCCGTACAGCTCCGCCAGCGTGATCGCTTCTTCTCCTTTGCTTTTGGTGTAGCGGCCGACCGCGGCGCATGCCACCGACGACGTGCATGACACCCGGCGCAGATTGCTGTATGGGGCGCCCGACGGGTGGGGGATCGTCTGGGTGCTCCATGCTGTGCCGTTCCAATTCTCGGCGAGTGGCATTTCTTCGGTCGGTTCGCCCTGGTCGTAGAAGCCCACCGCGGTGCATGATGTCGAGGACGTGCACGACACGCCGCGCAGGCGAGAGCTCTGGCTTCCCGGGTTGGCCGTCGTCTGGATGGACCACGTTTTGCCGTTCCAGGACTCCGCCAACGTCTTGCTGCCGCCTTCGCTCGGCTCATAGAACCCCACGATGACACACATCGTCGATGATATGCACGACACGTCTTCGGGCCAGGTGAGCGTCGCCCCCGTCGGACTCGGGGGTTCCTGCAGCGTCCATTTTTCGCCGTTCCAGCGGTCGGCCAACGACTCCCATACGCTGGTGCTGCTCTCGTACTCGCCGACGGCGGTGCATTCGCCGGCGGCCGAGCACGACACGCCGATCAGCTGGCTCATCTGCCCGCCGCTGGGAATCGGGGTTTCCTTGACCGACCATGACGTCCCGTTCCAGCTCTCGGCGAACGCGACGTAGGCGCTCGAGCTGTTGATGTACGCCCCGGTCGCTGTGCAGGCGCTCGACGATGCGCACGACACGCTGAACAGCCCGCTTTCTTTCGCGCCGCTCGGCGCGGGCGCTTCCTCAACGGACCAGGCTTCGCCGTTCCAGCGCTCAGCGAGCGGCACCGCGACGCTCGAGCTGTTCAGGTAGGAGCCCACGGCCGTGCAGGCGTTGCTTGACGTGCACGACACCTCGTCCAGTTCGCTTTCTTTGGCGCCCGATGGTTTGGCGAGCGTCTGTTCCTGCCATTCTCCGTTCCACGCCTCGGCGAGCGCCAGCTTGGTCCCCGAGCTGTTCTTGTAGTACCCGACCGCTGTGCAGGCGCCCGGCGAGGAGCATGAGTCGCCTTCCAGGAGGCTTGTTTTCTCACCCGTCGGGTTTGGCGTCGAGGTGATTCGCCAAGCAGGCGTCGTGGTGGTGGTGAACGTCTTGTCCGCGCCGTAGGTGGTTCCGCTTTCGTTGCTCGCAACCAGGCGAAAGTGGTAGGTCGTCCCTTTTTCGAGTCCGACGATGCCTTTGCTCTCTTCGATGTTGCTCGTGCCCGAGCCGGCACTCGCTTCCGCGGTCCTGTGTTCGTATTTGCCTCCTTCTGCTTCTTTTAGTCCGTATTCGAAATAGTATTTCGTTTCCGCTTCGTTTGGATTGACGGTACCGCTCAATGTGGCCCCCGTCTCGTTGACGCCTGTTGCCGAGCCCGTGGTGGCAGCGGGGGCTGGGGCTTTGGCTTTTGTCGTGAACGTTTGATCATTCCCGTCCGAGACCCCGTTACTGTTGGACGCGACGATCCGAAAGTGGTAAGTGGTGCCAGGTTCAAGGCCAGTAATGACCTGTGGCTCTTGCACAGTGCTTTTGCCTGAACCAGCACCGACTTCCGCGGTCTTGTGTTGGTATTTGCCTTCTTTTGCTTCTTTCAGTCCGTATTCGAAATAGGATTTCGTTTCAGTGCCCTCCGGATTCACCGAGCCTTTGAGCGTAGCTTCTCTCCTGCCCACGCTGCTCGCTTTGAGTGTTTCGACACCCGGCTTGAAGGCGCGCCTCTCTGTCAGTGGACCGAGAAAAGGTTCAAAAGGTTTTTCGCTCTCGAAGTGGGCTCCCAAAGCGGTGCAGATCGTCGTCGAGGGCAGGCATGATACGTCGGCCAGCCAGGCGCCTTCGAACCACAGGGGTTCTTCGGGCATGGGCGTCCCATCGATCTCCCATTCTTTGCCGTTCCAGCGCTCGGCCAAAGTGACGCCGTCGCCGTAGTATGTGCCTTCGATGAAGTAGCTCTCGTATTCGGAATTTCCGACAGCGATGCATTCGGCAGTTCCCGAGCACGACACTCCATTCAGGCCGCTTCCGTTTTCTCCCACAGTGAAAGCTTCCGGGTTGGGAGTCGCCTGGATCGCCCATTCCGTGCCGTTCCACCGCTCGGCCAACGTCTTCTCAATGTTCGACGTGGTCCAGTAGGAGCCGACTGCCGTGCACGCCGTGGACGACGTGCATGACACACCATCGAAGGTGGCTTCCCTCGTGCCTTCCGGGGTCGGCGTGGTCTGAATTGCCCATTCCGTGCCGTTCCAGCGCTCAGCCAACGGCGCGAGTCTTTTTGAGATAGACCCATACCCCACCGCCGTGCACGCCGTGGACGACGTGCACGACACCTGGTTCAGGCCGCTTTTTTCGCTGCCGGTCGGGTTGGGGGTCGTCTGCAGCGACCATTCTTTGCCGTTCCACCGCTCAGCCAGGGTGACTTCGGTATACGAGCTGTTTGTAGACACTCCCACCGCGACGCATTCGGTCGACGATGCGCACGACACTCCATGCAGGTCGCTGGCAATGGCGCCGGTCGGGTTGGGCGTTGTCTGCAGCGACCATTCTTTGCCATTCCATCGCTCGGCCAGCGTGGCTCCGAGCGAGCTTTTGGTGTGATAATAGCCAACTGCCGTGCATTCCGTAGAGGATGAGCATGACACGCCGCTCATGCCGACGCCTGTGGCGCCTGCCGGCTTGGCTGTTGACTGGATCTTCCATTCGGAGCCATTCCAGCCATCAACCAGGGCCACCCTTTCCCCCGCTTCATCATCAAAATAGCTCGACACGGCGATGCAGGCCGCCGAAGATACGCAGGACAACCCTTCGGGCTTCTTTTCCCAGGACGCACCGCCCTCCTCCCAGGTGGCGGCAGGTCTGGGGGTCGTCTGGATCGTCCAGGGTGTCGTGGTGAACGTATGATCTGCGCCGTCGATGGTCCCGGAACTGTTGGTCGCGACCAATCGGTAGTGGTAAGTCCCCTGAGTCGTGACGCCGGTGACACGCTGGCTGACTTCCCGCCAGAGAGCACCCGACCCCGCGGAGGCGTTGGGCACCGGCACGCTCGTTCCGTAGGAAGTCGTCGGACCGTATTCGAAGTGATAGGTGGTTTCCAGTTGCTTTGGGTTCACGTAGCCGTTCAGCGTGACTTCGGTGCCCCCCGCACTTGTCGCTGGATCGGTGACCGCGGCAAACCCAGCCGCGAGTTCAGGTGGGCCATCCGGGGTCCCCCAGCCGGTGGGGGCGTTATAGCCTTCGACGCCGGTGCAGAGGTAGGCATGGCCGCACACGCCGTTGTATCCCGAGGTCACATTGAACAGAGAGCTTCTGTAAAACGCTTCGGCGCCCTCGTCTTTGACCGTGCTGCTCGCGTGCGCCTCGATCCCCGCGACGAGCGGCGCGGCCACACTCGTCCCGCCGACATCCGCCCAACCTTTATGTTCACCTTCACTGCTACCAAAAACGGGGGTGTTGTAGATCGACACCGGCGATTCGTCGTTGTTCGCGACGGCGGCCGTGTCGTTGTCGGTGCGCTTGGCGCAGCCCGTGTCGGTTTGCCAGCTCGGCTTCGACTCATACCAGCTACAGCCGCTGCCGCTGCCGACCCATACCTTCTCCGACCAGCCACGCGAGTTTTCCACCTTTTCGAGCGTCGTGCCGCCGACGGCAATCACGTTCGGAGATGTCGCGGGCCAGCTCGGCGTCCCCCAGATCGAGTTGTCCCGATTGTCATAGCTGTCATCTCCGGACGCGACCGTGACGGGTACGTCTGGATGGTCATACGCTTTCAGCTATTCTTTGCATCCTTCTTTGGGGCACGTTTTCGTATCGTTTTCGGGCGTCCCGTAGCTGTTGCTGATCTCGGTTACTTTCTTTTTTGTGCCGGGTTCTTCCCATTTCGCCGCCTCTTCCTCCGCCGCCGCGAGATCGGCCGAGGTCGGTTCGGTCGCCTCCACGAGCAGGATGTGGCATTCCGGACACGCCGCAGAGACCATATCCAGATCAAGTGCCGTCTCCACCGTCCAGCCTAGTTCTTCTGCTCCGTTTTCTTTTAGTGAGAACGCTTCTTCGCCTTTTTCGTTGATCTTTTTGAAGCACCCAGCTTTACAAGAACTGAGTTCGTATCGTTTGCGATAAGCGGCTAGGTCATTTTCGGCTTCTTTGTAGCCGTAGGCATCTATAACCGCCACCGTTTCGGTGGAGCCTCCTTTGGTGGGGATCTTGTACGCGGATTGAAGGTTTTCCGGATCTAGACCTCCTTCTTCACCGCCTCCTTGAAGTAGCGGCCCGGTGCTGCCCACACGGTAGCCGGAGGAGGTCTTGACCACCGAGGGATCGACGATCGACAGGCACCCGACCTGATCAGGGTTGGGGCTACAGGCAGCATAAGGTCGGGTGCTCGAAGGCGTCAGCGAAAAGCCGGGTTCGTGTGCGCCTATAGCGCTCGCCGCTCCGGGCGCCGCAAGGCCCACCAGGGCGGTGGCCACCAGAAGCGCGCTCCGACTTCTCCTGGCGACTGCCGTGTTCACCACGGCAATCCCGTAACCATGCACAATCGGGAGCCCGAACCTCATTGCACGACCGCCTCTCTGTTCCGCTCTCGGCACATTGCCTACAGCTACTTTTTGGGGCAGAGACCATCACCTCATCGACCGTCACGCAGGTAGTCGTCCGCGTTAGGCGTTGAAGTAACTGCTCTCGTAAGAATCCGTACTGTGAATCCGACCGGACCGTACTACCGGCGCAGCACAAGAGTCAAATTCTCTGCGACAGACAACGGCGCCTGATCTCGCGCCGGGGCCAAGCCCGCCGAAGTTATCTATCGCGGGTGCCGGCGGGTCAATCTGAACGCCGCGCTCCGCGTGGTTCTGAACATGACGCCTTGGACGATCGAGCCGGGCTCACCGCCGGCCGGGGTGTACGTGAGCTCCACCGTCGCCTTCAGGGCGCCTCGCTCGGACAGAAGCCGTTTCGCGCGCACGTCGGGGCGGACGATCACGACCATCTGCCCCCCTTTGGCGATCGTCAGATGCAAGCGAGCGATCACAAGCGTAGACCTGTGGTTGCGCTTGTCGCCCGGCGCGCCGGCCGAGTGTATTGTGCCCACGATCTGGAGCGTACCCGGCCCCGGAAGGCTCAGCGTGAGCTCGACGGCACCGCGCCTTGCCATGCTCGTCACGCCGATCAGCGTGAATGCATTGCTCACGCCGCCCCCGGACGACCCGCTCGTGTGGCCACCCCCGGGTTCGCTCCCACCCCCGGTCGGACTGCCGCCGCCGGGCTGTTCTTTCGCCGGCACGAGCAATGCGACGCTCGTGGCGCTTCCGTGTCCGGCGCTGTTCGTCGCGGTGACTTCGCACGCCAGGCTTTCGCCGGCGTCCCCGGCCTGCACCCGATAACTGCTGCCAGTCGCGCCCGGTATTGTGACGCCGCCGCGCCGCCATTGCACGGTGAGCGTCACCGGCCCCCCGGTCCAGACTCCGTTCGAGCACGTGAGAGTTTCACCCACGGACGGAGTGCCGGATACGGTGGGCGGCGTGGGGTCTCCAGGCTCCGTAGCGGCGACCGGCATGCTTTCACTGAAAGTGCTGCGATGTTCACCCGCGTTGGTCGCTGTTACTTCACATTCCAGATTTTCGCCGGCGTCGCCGACCTGAACTATGTAGGTTTCCGCGCTTGCTCCCGCTATCGGAAGGCCTTCGCGCAGCCACCGGTAGGTGAAGGTGGGAGCAGGTTCGCCCGTCCAGGTTCCCGTGGCGCAGGTCACGGTGTTGCCAGCCGCCAACTTCCCGATAATGGATGGGCTTTCGATGTTTTCGAGCGCCGTTGCGCGCTGAGGGTCGCCAACGATCAGGTGGCCGTTTATGTTGCCGACGATGCACACTCCGCCCTTGACACATGCTATGCCGGCGACTTCCTTGAGATAGTACTCTAGAGGGAGTGTAACAAACCGAGAGGATGGGTGTGTGACGCTGCCATACAGGTTGCTCGCGATCCACGTCGCCTTGCCGCCGGTCGGATCGGGCGTGGCGATCACATTGCCCGACGAGCCATTGCCGCCGAAGCTGGTCGCCACGCACGTCCCTTCTGGGGTGCACGAAACTCCGCTGAGGCCATTCACGGATTCGAAACGCGACGCAACAGACCACCCACCGGTCGTGGGGTCTCCCCAGCTGATGACGGCTAGCCCTTTTCTCCCGGCAGCCGTGACGCAGAGACTCACCGAGGGGCATGAGATTTCGCTGCCGACCCCGGCGTCGTCTTGCACTGCCCAGGAGCCCGCGCCGCTGGTCGGTTCTTTTGAGACGAGCACTTGGCCCGCGTTCGTCTGGGTGACGACGCAGAGATGTTCGGAGGGACACGCCACGCCGCCCAGCGCACGGCCTTCCATCTGCGAGCGACTCCAAGCGCCCGCGCCACCTGCGGGATCGGTCGAGACGAGAACCCCCCCTTCCCGGTCAGTCGCCACGCACAGGCTGGCGGAGGCACACGACACGTGTTCGAGTGGAAGCGTGCCGTCGACGTCGGCAATGCTCCACGCGCCAAGTCCTCCGGTTGGGTCGGTCGAGACGAGAATGTCCCCCGCTCCGTCCACAGCAACGCAGAAGCCGACCGTAGGACACGACACCCCATCGAGCTTGTGTTCGTCGACGTGCGCCTCGCTCCACGCGCCAGCGCCACCCGTGGGATCTGTCGAGGTCACCACGTTGCCGGCTTCATCGATCAATACGCACAATTCGAGCGATGCGCACGATATCCCCGACAGGGAACTGCTGCCCACTCCGACCGGGACGATCGTCCACGCGGCGGCGCCACCCGCCGGTTCGGTTGAGGTGATGACGCCACTGTCGCTGTCCGTCAGCACGCACAGGTTCGCCGCCGGGCACGATGCACCCTCGATTTCATAGCGCTTCATGGCTTCAAACGACGTCGACGACCATGCTGCAGCGCCCCCCGCCGGCTCCGTCGATGCGAGCACTTCGTTGCCGCCCATCGCGATGCACAGCCCCCACGGCGCGCACGAGACATGCGTGAGCAATTCTTCGCTCACCTTGGCTGCGCTCCAAGCCCCCGCCCCGCCGGTAGGGTCGGTCGAGGTGAGCACTTCGCCGTAGTTGTCGGTCGCGACGCAGAGCTCTTCGGAGGCGCACGACACGTCGAAGATCGTGCGCCCTTCCGCCACCTGGGTCGCCGTCCATGCACCGGTGCCACCGGTCGGATCGGTGCTGGTCACGACGTCGTCGCCATCGTCGACGCCCACGCACAGTTTGACCGACGGGCAGGAGATCCCGCTGAGCGCCCGTTCCTCCACGGTCGCCTCGCTCCAGGCGCCGGCGCCCCCGGCGGGATCGGTCGATGTCCACACGTCGCCGCCGTGCTCGTTGGTCGCGACGCACAGGCGCGCCGATGCGCACGACAGCGCCGCCAGTTCGCGGCCGACGTGCACGATGCTCCAGGCGGCGGCGCCACCGGTCGGGTCGGTCGAGGTCGCGATCGTGTGCCCGCCGATCGCGACGCACAGTTCGGTGGAGGGGCACGCCACCGCGGTGAAGTCTTCGGCCACCCTGGCGCTGCGCCACGCGGCCGTGCCGCCGGTCGGGTTGGTCGTGCTCAGCACGTCCCCGACGTTGTCGACGGCGACGCACAGTTCGGTCGAGGGGCAGGCCACCCCGCTCACTTCGGTCGGGGAGGCGAACGGCGGCTGGTCGTCGACCGCGACCGGGCTCGCCCAGCTCACCGGCGACGCGACCGCCCATGCCGAGCCGCAGCCGAACGCGAGGCCGCCCGCCAGCACGGCGATCGTAAGACCGGCCTGCCACGCGAAGCGTGCTCGGCTAAACGTGATCATCAGCGCAATCCGATTATAGGCCCAGATGGCATCATTTCATGGGTTCAACTCTGCTCGGGATCACGATGCCCCCGCCCGGCGGCGGGGGCGGCGTTGCTTCGGACCGCTACGACGTGACGGCGGCACCTTGCTTCCGCACGTCGGACACACCGTCGGGCTCGCCGCGCCGATATGCGTCCCGGCCGCCGCCTCATCCGGGTCGATCCGTGCGCGGTGAGCCGCGCGCACCTCGATCCTCAGGTCGGCGACCGATAACCGCTCCTTTTCCGCGCGCTCCAGCCAATCGTCCTGCTCGGCGGGCTTCAACCCGGCCACCGTCTCGTGATGACTCCAGGAGAGATTCTCCCGACGTCGGGAGATTTCGAAGCTGGACGCCACGGACACCATATTCATCAGCGTCTGCACGTCGTACCCCGTGATGCGCGCGGCCTGCGTGTAGCGCTGGCCAAACCTGAGGTCGCCGTAACGGATCCAATCGCCGAGGCGCCACGGCCCGCACCGTCCCATCGCACCGAGCTGGCGACCCGCTGCGGTCCATTCGGCCAGATCCATCTTCCCGGTCGGCATCCAGGCCACCGGGGTGGTCGTGGAGAGTTTTTGCGCTCTGCTCGCGACCACGCCAACCCCGCTCATCGCCGCCCTTTCCGATTGACCGCCCGGCCGTCTTCACCGCGACGGATGCTCACCAGAACCCCACGCCTCGGGTATGGGAGCGGAGACTAACCAATAAAAGCAACGATGTCAATGGTATTTCCTGAAATACAAAGACTTTGCATAGTTGACAAAATGCCCGGATCATGCGCTCCGACCGCCGAGCCGCGCCGCGCACCACGCCAACAATGAGTTAGGGTACCCTAATAAGAACATCCCAAGCCCAAGCTCGACCGGGAGCGGGCTCCGTCCCCCCCATCCATAGGAGCAAATCGCCTTGTCATTCGCAGAGACCATCCTGCTCGGCGCGATCGCCGGATTCACGATCTACATCGGCCTGCCACTGGGACGCATGGACCGCGTCGGCCCCCGCCTGCGGCTGGCGCTCGCGATGCTGTCGGTGGGGATCCTCGCGTTCATCTTCATGGACGTCGGCGCGCACGGCGAGGCGATCGTCGCGGGCGCGCTCGACAGCTACAAGCACGGCCATACCGGCATCGGGCGCGTGCTCGGGCTGTTCGCGCTGCTCACCATCGGCTTCACCGCGGGGGTCGCCGGGATCGGCACGCTCGAACGGCGGCTGCGCCCCCCGCGCGCGCGGGCGGGCGGGCATCCGCGGGCGGGCGGGCATCCATCCCCGATCGCGGGCGGCGAGGAGGCGGTCGTCGGCGACGCGGAGGCCACCGCGTTCGCCGCCCGGGCGCTGCGCGTGCACGACGAGGAGCGCGAACGCGCGAGGAACCTGGCGCTGCGCACCGGCATGACGATCGCGCTCGCGATCGGGCTGCACAACTTCGCCGAGGGCCTCGCGATCGGGGTGTCGGCCAAGAGCGGCGCGATCGGCCTCGCGACCGTGCTGGTGATCGGCTTCGCGCTGCACAACGCCACCGAGGGCTTCGGCATCGTCGGGCCGCTCGGCGAGGTCAAGCCCTCGTGGCGCTGGCTTGTGCTCGCTGGCCTGATCGGCGGCGGCCCCACCTTCCTCGGCACGATCGTCGGCTACCAGGTGGACAGCGAAGCGCTGCAGCTCGCCTTCTACGCCCTCGCCGGCGGCGCGATCCTGTACGTGATCGGGGAGATCTGGACGGGCGTGCGCCGCTTCGGCCACCGCGAGCTAGGCCTCTACATGCTCGCGCTCGGCTTTTTGATCGGCGTCGCCACTGACCTCGTCGTCAGCTACGGCGGCGCGTAGTCACGCGTGCGGCCGTGCCCGCCGGCCGCCCCGCAAAGGCCACCGGCGCGGATCGGCAGGACCGCCCTCGGCATCGGCCGGCGCGCTGCGCCCGCCGCCGTCTGGCCGCAGACAACAGTCTGACACGCCCCGGCCGCACAGGGGGTACGCTCTGTATGGTTCGCCTGCTACATGCCCCGAATCATCGCCAAGATCAGAACGCTGCTGGTATTCGTTGGGCTGGTGGGCGTGTGCGCTTGGTCGGCTGTTCCCGCCGGGGCCACGATCACGGCGAGGCTCAGCGCCGCGCTCACTCCCGAGCGGCTCGGCGGGAGCACGACGATCGTGTTCGGCTTCACGCTCGCCACGACCGGCGGGCAGGTGCCGCCGCCGCTGACCGGAGTTGACCTCTACTACCCCGCCAACCTCGGGATCGGCACCAGCGGCCTGGGCCTGGAAACGTGCAGTGTCGCCACGCTCGAAGCCGATGGCATCGCCGGCTGCCCATCACAGTCGCAGATGGGCTACGGCACGGCGCTCGTCGAGATCCCCTTCGGCCCCGCCGTGCTGCGCGAGCGGACCCGCACGAGGATCTTCATGGCGCAGCTGCAGGAAGGCCACCTCGGGCTGCTGTTCTTCGCCGAAGGCGCGTCCCCCGTCGCCGCGCAGATCGTCTTTCACGGGTTGGTGTTGCCGGCGCCGAGCCCCTTCGGCGGCGATCTCGCGACGAGCCTGCCGCTCGTCCCCACGCTCCCGGGGGCGCCCAACGCCGCGGTTGTGTACCTGCGCTCGACGATCGGCCCGCTGCACCTGATCTACTACGAACGCCTGGGCGGGCGCTACCGCGCCTACCATCCGCGCGGCATCGTGCTGCCGCTGACCTGCCCGCGCGGCGGCTTCCGCTTCGCCGCCTCGTTCGCCTTCGAAGACGGCTCCCACGCGAGCGCCGCCACCTCGGTGCCGTGTCCCCGGTAGGGTAGCCGGCGTTGAAGGCGATCCAGATCGTTGACCTCACCGGCCCCGCCGGCGCGCTGCGCTTGGTCGAGCCGCCCGCGCCCGACTCGCCGCCCTCGCACATGTTCACGCCTGGCGAGGGCGTCGCGATCGAGGTGCGCGCCGCCGGCGTCTCGTTCCCGGAGGTGCTGCAGAGCCGCGGGGAGTACCAGTACAAACCGCCGCTGCCGTTCGTGCCCGGCGGCGAGGTCGCGGGGGTGGTGCGCGAGGCGAGCACGCAGGCGCGGGCGCTCGGCGTCGAGCCGGGGGCGCGCGTCGCCGCCTTCTGCATGCTCGGCGGCTTCGCCGAGGTGGCGGTGGCGCCGCCCTTCCTCACTTTTCCGTTGCCCGACGCGCTCGACTTCGCGCAGGGCGCCGCGCTGATCCTCAACTACCACACCGCATACTTCGCGCTCGCGCTGCGCGGGCGGCTGAAGGAGGGCGAGACGGTGCTCGTGCACGGCGCCGCCGGCGGCGTCGGCACGGCGGTGCTGCAGGTGGCGAAGGGGCTCGGCGCGCGCACGATCGCGGTCGTCTCCAGTGACGAGAAGGCGGCGGTGGCGCGCGCGGCGGGCGCGGATGAGATCGTGCGCGCGGACGGCCCCTGGAGGGATCAGGCCAAGGAGCTCGCCGGCGGCGGCGTCGACGTGGTGCTCGACCCCGTGGGCGGCGAGCGCTTCACCGACAGCCTGCGCGCGCTGGCGCCCGACGGGCGTCTGGTGGTGGTGGGCTTCACCGGCGGGTCGATCCCCGAGGTGCGCGTCAACCGGCTGCTGCTCGCCAACGTCGAGGTGGTGGGCGCCGGCTGGGGCGCGTACGCGCTCTCGCGCCCCGAGCTGTGCCGCGAGGTCGGTGCACAGATCGCCCGGCTGATCGACGCCGGCTTCGTGCGCCCGCTCGTCGGCGCGCGCTTCCCGCTGGGGCGCGCCTCGGAGGCGCTGCAGGAGATCGACGAGCGGCGTGCCACCGGCAAGGTCGTGCTGGAAATGGGAGCGGAGAGCTGATACCGATGGCGCCACGCCGCGAGACTCCACGAGGCGCGGCGTCGGGCCGGAGCTGACGCCGCCATGGACTTCGAGCACTCCCCCCGCGCCCGCGAGCTGCTGGCGCGCCTCGACGCCTTCATCGCGCGTGAGGTCGCGCCGCGCGAGGAGCCCTACCACCGGGAGCTGCTCGCGCGCGAGGACCCGTGGATCGCGCACCCGGCGATCGCGGAGCTGAAGGCGAAGGCGCGCGCGGAGGGCCTGTGGAACCTGTTCCTGCCCGGCAGCCCGGAGGTCGGCGGCGAGCCGCGGGGCGCGGGGCTCACCAACGTGGAGTACGCGCCGCTGGCAGAGCGCATGGGCCGCTCGCTGATCGCCTCCGAGGTGTGCAACTGCAACGCGCCCGACACCGGCAACATGGAGGTGCTGCTGCACTTCGGCTCGTCCGAGCAGCAGGAGCGCTACCTCGTGCCGCTGCTCGACGGCGAGATCCGCTCGGCCTTCTGCATGACCGAGCCCGACGTGGCCTCGGCGGACGCGGCCAACATGCAGGCCACCGCGATGCTGGAGGGCGATGAGGTGGTGCTCAACGGACGCAAGTGGTGGAGCACCGGCGTCGGGCACCCCAACTGCCGGGTGGCGATCTTCATGGGGCTCACCGACCCGACCGCGGACCGCTACCACCAGCACTCGATGGTGGCGGTCCCGCTCGACACGCCCGGCGTGAAGGTCGAGCGGATGCTCGCCGCGATGGGCTTCGACGACGCCCCCGGCGGCCACGGGGAGGTGTCGTTCACCGACGTGCGCCTGCCCGCGAGCGCGATCGTCGGCGGCCCCGGCCAGGCATTCGCGATCGCTCAGGCGCGCCTCGGGCCCGGGCGCATACACCACTGCATGCGCCTGATCGGCCTCGCCGAGCTGGCGCTCGAGCTGGCGTGCCGCCGCGCCACCGAGCGCGTGGCGTTCGGCAAGCCGCTGGCCAACCTCGGCGGCAACCGCGAGCGGATCGCCGACGCGCGCATCGCGATCGACCAAGCGCGCCTGCACGTGCTGCACGCCGCGTGGCTGATCGACCAAGCCTCCAATCCCTCCCTCCCCCCGGGGGAAACTGGCCCGCCCGGAGGGCGGGCCGGAGGGGGACAGTGGCTGGGCGCCGTCTCGCAGATCAAGGTCGCGGTGCCCAACATGGCCCAGCGCGTCGTCGACATGGCGATGCAGCTGCACGGCGGCGCCGGCCTCTCCAACGACTTCCCGCTCGGCGCCGCCTGGACCGTCGCCCGCGCGCTGCGCCTCGCCGACGGCCCCGACGAGGTTCATCGCGGTGTCATCGCCCGTCTGGAGCTGGCGAGCTACGGGCAGGGGAAGTGGGGCGGCGCGAGCACGTGAGGCTCAATCTGGACGCCAACCACGTCAGAAAAATGAATTGGTAGCGTCCAAAGCACATTGCTCCAAGCGGCCGCCCAGGTCGGTTCGCTGCATCCGCCGCCCCCCGCGCAATCCTTTCCCGAGTGTCGCCGGAGCCCACCGCGTCGTCTGAGCGAGCCAGGTCGTCGCAGCATCGCTACGGCGTGGTGCTCGGGCTCACGATTCTGGCGGTGCTGTTCTCGATCATCGCGCCCGACACCTCCGCCGGTCGCGCCATCGCGGTGATCCTGCAGGGGGCGATGCTATTTGGGATCATCCTCACGTCGCGCGACCCTCCGGCGACTCGCAGTCTCGCGGCGACGCTCACCGTCGGCGCGCTGATCGCCTTGGCGGTGCTAGTCGGGCTCTCCGTCGTCCCACGCTGGGTGGGCGCCGCGGGCGCCGCCATGGCGGTGCTGGCGGTGCTGATCGTGCTCACCCGCGGCGTGGTGCGGCTGGTGCGCGATCGCGGCGTCACGCTGCAGGCGGTGGCCGGAGCGCTCACCAGCTATATGCTCATCGGGCTGCTCTTCGCCCTTGTCGTCGGTGTGATCGTCGGCCTCAGCGCCCACCCCTACTTCGAGCAGGTCTCCAACGCCGCGGTCACCCAGAGCCAGCAGATCTACTTCAGCTTCACGACGCTCACCACCACCGGCTACGGCGACCTCACGCCCACCCTCAACCTAGGACGCGCGCTCTCGGTGCTCGAGATGCTCCTGGGGCAGATCTACCTCGTGACCGTGATCGGCCTGCTGATCGGCAACCTCCGCCGCGGAACAGGGCGCTCGTCGGAAGTGTAAGGTCGCACCCGTGAGCGGACCCCTCACCGCGGTTATCACCGGCGCCTCCAGCGGGATCGGCGAGGCGACCGCGCGGCGGCTGGCGCGCGAGCCAGGCGCGCGGCTGGTGCTGGTGGCGCGGCGCGAGGAGCGGTTGCGCGCGCTCGCCGACACGCTGCCGTCGCAGTGCGGCGTGCTCGCGCTCAACCTCACCGACGCGGATGCGCCGGCGCGCGTGCGGGCGCACGTGCGCGAGCATTGCGAGAACCGCCTGACGCTGCTTGTGAACAACGCCGGCGCGGCTTGGCGGGCGCGCTTCGGCGACGGTGGCTACGCCAACATCGAGCAGACGATGGCGCTCAACTTCGAGGCGCCGGTGCGGCTCACCGAGGCGCTGCTGCCGCTGCTGCGCGAAAGCGCGCCAAGCGCGATCGTCAACGTGTCGAGCACGGCGGCGCGCGTCACGCGCCCGGGCACCGGCGCGTACTCGGCGAGCAAGTTCGCGCTCACCGGCTGGAGCGACGCGCTGTACGCGGAGGAGCACGCCAACGGCGTGCACGTCGGCCAGGTGTTCCCGGGGTTTGTCGCGACCGAGGGCTTTCCCGCGCGCGAGCTGCTCGCCAACCCGCGCACGGCGTGGATGGTCTCGACGCCCGATCGCGTCGCGCAGGCAATCGTCGAGGTGGGGCTGCATCGCCGCGCGGAGCGCTACGTGCCGCGCCCCTACTACCTCGCTGCCGCCGCCCGGCTGCTGCTGCCGGGCCTCGTGCGGCGCACGCTGACGCGCGGCGGCGCGGCTGTCCTCACCACCACAACTGGCGCCGAACAGGCTGCGCGCGGCGCACGCTGACGCGCGGCGGCCTAGCTTTCCTCACCACCACGGCCGGCCCCCGGCAGGCCGCGCGCGACGACGGTCCTGGTGCCGAGACCAGCGAGGAGACGGATCGGGGCAAGCGCGCCGTGGCGGCCGAGCGGTGGCCGAGCCGCAGACCGAGCCATCGGTGTAGCGCCTGAGGACGTACGCTCGGCCAGGGCGCCGGCGCTGGGCTTGTGTAAAGGCCAGGTGGGTCCGATGAATGGAACCTCGGCCTCGCAGGTATCTCGCCCCGGCGCGCGAATAAGGAGGCGGTGTCGCAGTCGGGCCGAACGGCTGTCCATCCGGTGCCCAGGCAGCTTTGCCTGGGTAGAGCAACTTATGGCCCGCCGGCGGGCTCCAACAGAGGCGGGCGGCCATATACACGATGTACGACCATGCGCACAGGGGCGGGCCGCAAAGAATAATTGACAACGCAACTACTATGCCCTATAATTCCGACTCAGGGCATCGGATTAGCAAAACGAGCACTTACGCAGCTTTACGACATCCCTTAGCGAGCTTTATAAGACTAGCTTCATAGTAGAAGGAATCAGCATCATGACCGACGACAACCGCCAGATCACCACGCTCGACACGCTCGAGGCCGCGGGCCCCGCTAACGGCGGCGCGCGGGCGACGGCGCTCGGGGACTCCCCGTTCGCCGAGAGCCGCCCAACCGCGCGCGAGAGCGTGCGCGCGCGACGCCGCGAGGCGCCCGAGGTCGAAAGCTTCATCCCCGAGTCGGTCGACCAGCTGCTCGCGCACTCGCGGCGCTACCCCCTGCTCACGCCCGACCAGGAGATCGAACTGGCGCAGCGGATCGAGCGCGGCGACCTGCGCGCGAAGGAACTGATGATCAACTCCAACCTGCGCCTGGTCGCCTCCAACGCGCGTCGCTACCAGAACCAGGGCCTGCCGCTCGCCGACCTCGTGCAAGAGGGGATGCTCGGGCTGATCCGCGCGAGCGAGAAGTTCGACTGGCGCAAGGGCTTTCGCTTCTCCACCTACGCCACGCTGTGGATCCGCCAGGCAATCCAGCGGGGCCTTGAGAACTCGGGCCGCACGATCCGCCTGCCGGTGCACGTCGCCCAGCGCACCCGCAAGGTGGGGCGCGTCGAGCGCGAGCTGTCGGTGCGCCTCGGGCGCGAGCCGACCTCCGAGGAGATCGCGCTGGAGACCGGCCTCGAGCTCGACCAGGTGGAGGAAGTGCGCCACCAGCGCGCCGCGCTCGTAAGCCTCGACCAGCAGGTGGGCGAGGACGGCGACACCGCGCTCGGCGACCTGCTGCCCTCCGACCAGGAGCCGCCCGAGGAGACCGCCTACGAAAACGAGCGCGAGCGCCTCGTGCAGCGCGCGATCCAGCAGCTGCCCGAAACCGAGCGCACCGTGCTGACGCTGCGCTTCGGCACCGGGCACGAGGCGCCGCAGACGCTCACCGCGATCGGCAAGCGCCTCGGCTTCTCGGCGGAGCGCGCCTCGCAGCTCGAGCAGAGGGCGTTGAAAAAGCTCGCGGAGTCGCCGGAGCTGGCAGCATTGCGCGAGGCCGCGTAAGATCCAAGCCGTATGTGGGATCGTGTCGTCCAATGGACGATCGCTGTAGGTGAACGGATCCTCGCCCCGGTCGAGCGCTTCATCGGCAAACGCTCGATCGTGGGCGACGAGACGTTCTTCCCGCTGGAGCGCTTCCCGTGGGTGGCGCACATCGAGCGCAACTGGGAGACGATCCGCGACGAGGCCGCGGCGCTGCTGGAGGACCGCGAGGCGCTCGCGAACTTCCAGGACATCTCCAAGGACCAGATTGAGATCACCGACGACGACCGCTGGAAGACGTTCTTCCTGTATGGGTACGGGTTCGAGGCGAAGCTCGGCGTGGAGATGTGCCCGCGCACCGCGGCGCTGATGCGTGAAATCCCAGGCATGAAGACCGCGATGATCTCGATCCTTTCGCCGCGCAAGCACATCCTCGACCACCGCGGCCCCT
>DATMMB010000335.1:0-2716 GCA_035569895.1 Solirubrobacteraceae bacterium
CTGACCGGCGCGACCGTGTGGCTGACGGGGCTGCCGGCCGCGGGCAAGTCGACGATCGGGCGCGCGATCGAGGAGCGGCTCGTGCGCGCCGGGCGCCCCGCGTACCTGCTCGACGGCGACAACCTTCGCCACGGCCTCAACGGCGACCTCGGGTTCGACGAGGCGGCGCGCACCGAGAACGTGCGCCGCACCGCGCACGTCGCCCGCCTGCTCGCCGAGTGCGGCGCGGTGGCGCTCGTCAGCCTCGTCAGCCCGTACGCCGCCGACCGCGAATTAGCGGCCGAGCTGCACGCCAAGGAGGAGCTGCCGTTCCTGGAAGTGTTCGTCGGCACCCCGCTGGAGCAGTGCGAGCGGCGCGACCCGAAGGGCCTGTACGCGCGTGCCCGCTTGGGCGAGCTGGAGGGGATGACTGGCGTGGACGCCCCCTACGAGCCGCCCGCCGCCCCCGACGTCGTGGTGGGCGAGTGCGGCGAAGCGATCGACGCCGCGGTGGACCTCGTGCTCGAGGCGCTGGCGGCTCGCGGTCTTTTTGAATAATTCCCACCAAGCGGCGCGCGCCGCGGGGGCGAGGCGGGCGAGTGTTCTATTTTGCCTCTGTGGCCGCTCCCACCAATGCGCTGCGCGTGGTGATCGCCGATGACCACCACCTCTTCCGCGAAGGCCTGAAGGGGCTGTTGCGGGACGCCGGGATGGAGGTGGTGGGCGAGGCGGCGGACGGCGCCGACGCCGCGATGCTCGTGCGCCAGCTGCAACCGCAGGTGGTGGTGCTCGACCTCAACATGCCGGGCACCTCCGGGCTGCAGGCGCTGCGGCGGATCGCGCGCAGCGACCCCGACACCCAGACGGTGGTGCTGACCGTCTCAGCCGACGAGGATGACGTGGTGGAGGCGCTGGCGGCGGGGGCGTGCGGGTATCTGCTGAAGGACACCCACGCCGACTGGCTGGCGGACGGCATCAGGCAGGCGGCGGCCGGCCAGATGGTGCTCTCCAGCGACGTCGCCGGCGCGCTGATCGCACGGGTGCGCGCCGAGGGCGACGCGACGCCATCGTCGCCGACCGACGCCGGGGACCCGCGGGCGGGCGAGGGGGAGCCGGCGCTCACCCCGCGCGAGCGAGACGTGCTGCGGCTGATCGCCGAGGGCGCCGACAACATGGCGATCGGCAGGGAGCTGTCGATCAGCCCGCACACGGTGAAGCAGCACGTCACCAACATCTTCGAAAAGCTTGGCGTGCGCAGCCGCGTGCAGGCCGCCGTCTACGCGGTGCGCGCGGGACTGGTCTGATCCTCACTTCTGCCTGCCGTCGGCGACCAGCTCCACAGGCGTGCCGCCACAGAGTTGGGCTTCACTTTCCCCTAACCATTCAGAGAGTGAAGTAGTTGGGGATGAAGAGCACACGCGCGACAACCGCCTGCGCGACAACCGCCTGCCCGATGGCTCACGCTATGGCCCGCAGCGCCTCGTCCCGCCCCACCGCCCCGAGCTTGGCGCCGGCGGCGGAGATGTGGCGGCGCACCGTCACGGGCGACAGCGAGAGTTGCCTGCCGATCTCCATTGTCGATAGCCCGGTGCGCAAGAGCCGCAAGATCTCCGACTCGCGCGGCGTGAGCTCGACCGCCCCGACCCGCAGCGGCGCGGGGTCGCGATCGGGCAGCGTGCGCAGCTCGTGCAGCATGCGTCCGACGAACGTGCGGGGCAACGCCGCCTCCCCGCGCAGCACCCCGTGCAGCGCGGCGGGCAGCCGCGTGGGGGACATGTCCTTGGGGAGATAGCCGCGCGCGCCGGCGCGCAGCGCTGCAAGCAGGTCGTCCGCGCTGCCCGACACGGTGAGCATCACGACGGCGGTGCCGGGCGCGAGCGTCGCCAGTCGCGTGGCCGCCTCGATCCCGCCGCCGGGCATTTTGACGTCGAGCAGGCACACGTCGGGGCGCTCGCGCAGCACCGCCTCGACCGCGCCGTCGGCGTCGGCGGCCTCTGCCACCACGCGAAACCCGCCCTCCATCAACGCCATCCGCACCCCGAAGCGGATGGGCGGGTGGTCGTCGGCGATCGCCACGGTGGGCGTCGCGCTCCCCCGCCGCGCGCCGTCGGTTGTGTCCTCGCGCACCCGCGCGGTCTGCGCACGGGCTCGGGTTGAGCCGCTCACGGCAGCACCGCCTCCACGGTGGTGCCGACGCCGACCGTGCTGCCCACGTGCACGGCGCCGCCGAGCGCGTGCGCCGACTCGCGCATGCTGAGCAGCCCGAAGCCCCCGACGGCGCTGGGCGCGGCGGGCGCTTCGTCGAAGCCGCGGCCGTCGTCGCACACCGTCAGGCGCCACTGGTTGGTGCGCTCCAGCACCACTTCGATTGCCTTCGGGCGCGCGTGCTTGACGGCGTTGGTGACCGCCTCGCGGGCGATGTGCACGAGCGCCTCGCACGTCTGCTCGTCGGCCTGCGCCAGCGGCGGCACGAGCGCGTCGAAGCGCAGCGGCGTGTGGCGCGCGGCGGCGCGCACACTCGCCTCGACCGTCTGCGCGAGCGGGCGGGTCTCGCGCCCGGTGAGCTCGCTGACCACCTCGCGCGCGCCGGCGAGCGCCCGTTCGCCGGCGAGCACCACCGTGTTGGCGTGCGGCGTGTGACCGGGGTCGTCGTTGAGCGCGCGCGCGTTGGCGAGCGCGAACGACAGGTCTTGCATGATCAGGTCGTGCACGTCGGCGGCCATCCGGCGGCGCTCGC
>DATMMB010000336.1:0-11090 GCA_035569895.1 Solirubrobacteraceae bacterium
TCAGCCTCGACAATCCCCCGACCTCCAAGGCGGCGCTCGAAACGGGTGCGCTGGAGAACCGCGCGGCGAGCTTCGACTACGAACCAGGTTCCACCTTCAAGGTCGTCGCCGTGTCGGGCGCGCTGCAGGACGGCCTCATCACCCCCGACACCGAATTCGACGTCCCCGACCAGATCCAGGTCGCCAACCGCACAATCCACGACGCCGAGGAACACCCCGAAGAGATGCTCACCACCGGGCAGATCCTCGCGCAGTCGAGCAACGTGGGCGCGATCAAGATCGGCAAACTGGAGGGCGAAGACACCTTCAACGAATGGGTGCACCACTTCGGCTTCGGCGCGCGCACCGGCGCGGGGCTCCCGGGTGAAGAAATCGGCAAGGTGCTGGCGCCCAGCGAATACTCCGGCTCCTCGATGGGCAACCTGCCGATCGGGCAGGGCGAGCTGGTGACGCCGATCCAGATGGCGAGCGCCTACGCCGCGATCGCCAACGGCGGCATCCTCCGGCCACCCCACATCCTCGCCGCGATCGACGGCCGCCCCACCACGCTCCCACACGGGCACCGCATCATGTCGGCGAGCGTCGCCGCCGAGGTGCGCCAGATGCTGCGCGGGGTGCTCGCGCCCGGGGGCACCGCCTCGGAGGTGTCAGTCCCCGGCTATCAGCTCGCGGGCAAGACGGGCACCGCCTCGAAGGTCGACCCCGCCACCGGCGAATACTCGGAAACCGCGTACGTCGCCTCGTTCATGGGCTTCGCGCCGGCCGACGACCCGAAGCTGCTGTGCGCCGTGATCGTCGACGAACCGCAGTCGGGCTCGATCTACGGCGGCACCGTCGCCGCACCGGCCTTCGGGCAGATCATGGCGTTCGCGTTGCCGTATCTGGGGATTCCGCCGAGCAGCTGACAGTCGGTTGGCGCCCCGCGCGTAGAGACACACCGCGGTCGCCTCCGACCTCACGCCACTCCTTCTCCTCTTCCTCCTATCCCCGTTAGGGTTGTCAGCCAATGCCACCCACCTTCACCCCCTCCCACCGCGGCGGCGACGGCCCGCCAATGGTGTGCCTGCACGGCGTCACTGACACGTGGCGCACGTGGGAGCTCGTGCTGCCGGCGCTCGAACGCGAGCACGACGTGCTGGCGCCGACGCTCGCCGGGCACGCCGGGGGGCCGCCGATCGCGGGGGAGCCGGAGGAGGGGACGCTGCCGGACGCGGTGGAGCGCGCGATGGACGAGGCGGGCTTGGAGACGGCGCACATCGTCGGCAACTCGCTCGGCGGGTGGGTCGCGCTGCAGCTCGCCGCGCGCGGGCGGGCGCGGAGCGTCGTCGTGTTCGCCCCGGCGGGAGGATGGCCGGCACAGGACGCCACGTTCGGCGGGACGCTTGAGTTCTTCAAAACCTCGCAGGCGCTTTTGAAACAGGCGGCGCCGTACGCCGATCAGATCGTCGCCACCCCCGAGGGCCGGCGCCGGGCCACCCAGTTCACGACGACCAACTATGAGCACATCCCGGCCGAGTTGATCGCCCACCAGATCGTCGGCGCCGCGAGCTGCGAGGGACTCGACGTGCTGATCGCGCTGTCGGTGCGCGCCGGCTGGCGGCTCGACGCCGAGCGGATCGAATGTCCCGTGCGGGTGGTGTGGGGCACCGGCGATCGGGTGTTGCACTGGCCCTCGGCCGCCACCCGCTTTCGCGAGGAGTGGCTGGCGAACGCCGACTGGGTGGAGATCGAGGGCGTCGGGCACTGCCCGCAGCTCGACGTGCCGGCGCAGGCCACGCAGCTGATTCTCGGCTTCGCTGCGCGCTGAAGGCCGCGCCCGGCTGCTCGCAGCGCTGTCGTCAGGCCTCGTAGGCAAGCAGCGCGTGCGCCTCGTGCGGCGCCAGCCGCTCGCGCCCGTGCAGCGCGGTCAGCTCGATCAGGAAGCCGCATCCGACCACCTCGCCGCCGAGCTGCTCGACCAGCTCGCACAGCGCCGCCGCAGTGCCGCCGGTGGCGAGCAGGTCGTCGTGCACCAGCACCCGCGAGCCGGGGCCGATCGCGTCGCTGTGCAGCTCCAACTGGTCGCTGCCGTACTCCAGCAGGTACTCGGCGCTGACCGTCTCGTACGGCAGCTTCCCTGGCTTGCGCGCCAGCACGAAGCCCGCGCCCAGCTCGAGCGCGAGCGCCGGGCCGAGCAGGAAGCCGCGCGCCTCGGCCGCGACGACACAGTCGGGACGCAGCGGCCGCGCGTATTTCGCAAGACCCCGTACCGCGGCGGCGAGCGCGCTCGGGTCGGCGAGCAGCGGCGTGATGTCCTTGAAGAGGATGCCCGGCCGCGGGAAGTCGGGGATGTCGCGGATCAGTGCGCGCAGCTGCGCGGTGGCGTCGGACGACCTCTCGGCGGCGGACACGCGCTGCATCGTAGGCCACGCCCCCCCGCGCCGGCCCCTCGAACAGGTGGCCCGTGCGTTGTGGCCAGCGCACCTCGCCCCCGGCCCCCGCATTGGGACGCTTACACTCCGGTAGGCGATGACCACCGGGCCCGAACACCTCGACGTGCTGATCGTCGGCGCCGGCCTGTCGGGGATCGGCGCCGGGTATCACCTGCAGAACCGCTGCCCGGGGCGCAGCTACGCGATCCTCGAGGCGCGCGAGCGACTGGGGGGGACGTGGGATCTCTTCAAATACCCCGGCATCCGCTCGGACTCGGACATGTACACGCTCGGGTACTCGTTCAAGCCGTGGGAGGAGGCGAAGGCGATCGCCGACGGGCCGTCGATCCTCAGGTACGTCGAGGAGACGGCGAGGGAGAACCGGATCGCCGAGCGGATTCGCCACGGCCACCGCGTGGTGGGGGCCGAGTGGAGCACGCGGGAGGCGCGCTGGACGGTGCACGCCGAGCACATCGAGTCCGGCGAGGCGGTGGAGCTGACCTGCGGGTTTCTGCTGATGTGCACCGGGTACTACCGCTACGAGCAGGGTCACGCCCCCGACTTCCCCGGCGCCGAGCGCTTCGCCGGGGAGATCGTGCACCCGCAGCACTGGCCCGAGGACCTCGACTACTCCGGCAGGAGGGTGGTGGTGATCGGCAGCGGCGCGACCGCGATCACGCTCGTGCCGGCGATGGCGGCCGACGCGGCACACGTGACGATGCTGCAGCGCTCCCCCTCCTACGTGGTGTCGCTGCCGGCGCAGGACCGGGTCGCGGACCGGCTGCGCGGCGTGCTGCCGGCGATGGCGGCGTATCAGGTTGTGCGCTGGAAGAACGTGCTGCGCACGATGGCGAGCTTCCAGCTCGCACGGCGGCGCCCGCGGCTGATGAAGGCGCTGCTGCGCCGCGGCGTGGAGCGCCAGCTGCCGCTGGGGTATGACATCGACACGCACTTCAATCCGCGCTACGGCCCCTGGGACCAGCGCCTCTGCCTGGCGCCCGACGGCGACCTGTTCGCGGCGATCCGCGCGGGCCGCGCATCGGTGGTCACCGCCGAGATCGCAAAACTCACCGAGCGCGGCGTCGTGCTGAGCACCGGAGCGGAGCTGGAGGCGGAGGTGATCGTCACCGCCACCGGCCTCGACCTCATCGCGCTGGGCGGTGTGCAGCTTGCCGTGGACGGTCGTGAGGTGAAGCCCGGGCGGACGATGAGCTACAAGGGGATGATGCTGGACGGGGTGCCGAACATGGCGTTCACCCTGGGCTACACAAACGCCTCGTGGACGCTCAAGTGCGACCTCACCTGCGAATACGTCTGCCGGCTGCTCGCGCACATGGCGGCGCGCGGCTACACGCAGGTGCTCGCCCGCCGCGACCCGACGGTGCCGGAGCTGCCGTTCAGCGACTTCTCCTCCGGCTACATCCAGCGCGCGATCGACAGGTTCCCCAGGCAGGGCGCGCGGGCGCCGTGGCGGCTGTATCAGAACTACGCGCTCGACATCTGGAGCCTCAAGCGTGGCGCGATCGAGGACGGGGTGCTGGCATTTTCCCGTGCGCGGGCGCCGGTCGAGTCGGCGCAGCCGGTCGCCGTCTGAGGCGGGCGGGACGAAGCGGCGCTGGCGCTGCTCGCGGGTGCGTCGTGGCGCGAAACTAGACTCGGGCGGGTGCAAGGCAGGGTGGGACCGATGAGGCTGGCTGAGCTGATCCCCGGCGGGTCGCCTGCCGACGCGGCCGCCGTGAAGATCGAAAGCCTCGCCTATGACAGCCGCAAGGTGGCTCCCGGCGCGCTCTTCTTCTGTGTGCCGGGCGAGCGTAGCGACGGCCACGACCACGCCGCCGCGGCGGTGGCGAACGGGGCGGCGGCGCTGGTGGTGGAGCGCCCGCTCGGGCTCGGCGTGCCCGAAGCGGTGGTGGCATCAGCGCGCGCGGCGATGGGCCCGGCGGCGGCACGCTTTTACGGCGACCCGACCGCGACCTTGCAAGTCGTAGGGGTGACGGGCACGAACGGCAAGACCACCACCGCGTTCCTCGTACGCGCGCTGCTGCAGGCAAGCGGACACCGCTGCGGCCTGCTCGGGACGGTCAGATCGATCGTCGGCGGCAACGAGCGCGCGGCGATCAGGACGACCCCCGAGGCGATTGACCTGCAGGCCGATTTCCGCGCGATGCTCGACGGGGGCGAGACGGCGTGCGCGATGGAGGTGTCCTCGCACGCGCTGGCGCTCGGACGCGCCGACGGTGTGCGCTTCGCCGCGGCGATCTTCACCAATCTCACGCAGGACCACCTCGACTTCCACGGCACGATGGAGGAGTACTTCCAGGCCAAGCGGCGGCTGTTCGTGCCGGGCGCACCGGGTGCCGCACGCCAGATCTCACCCGCCGTCGCACGCCACGCCTCACCTGCGGCCGACCGTCGGCCCGGCCGGAGCTCCGTCGCGAGAGGGGCGTCCGCCGGGGAGGCGCCGGAGGTGAGCGTGGTCAACCTCGACGACCCGTACGGGCGGCGCTTGGCGGCGGAGCTGCCGGGGGCGGTGACTTTCGCGATCGAGCGCGACGCCGACTATCGCGCCCGCGACGTCGAGGTCGCCCGCGACGGCTGCCGGCTGCGGCTGAGCACGCCGGCGGTGGAGCGCGCGCTGACGCTGCCGCTGCCCGGCCGCTTCAACCTCGCCAACGCGCTCGGCGCGCTCGCCGCGGTGCATGCGCTCACCGAAGCCGGTAGACACCGGCCTGCGGCCGGCATCCCCGTTTCGGCCAGCGAGCTCGACACGCTGGTGGCGGCGCTCGAGCGCGGGGTGCGCGTGCCCGGCCGCATGGAGCCGGTGGAGGAGGGGCAGGGGTATGCGGTGCTGGTGGACTACGCGCACACCCCCGACTCGCTGCAGAACGCGCTTGCCACGGCGCGTGAGCTCACCGGTGGGCGCGTGATCTGCGTGTTCGGCGCCGGCGGCGACCGCGACCGCGAGAAGCGGCCGCTGATGGGCGCGGCGGCGGCGCGGCTCGCGGACGTGGTGATCGTGACCTCCGACAACCCCCGCTCGGAGGAGCCGCGGGCGATCATCGAGCAGATTGTGGAAGGCACCGCGGGCGTGCGCCCGCTGGCCGAAAGGGGGACCGGTGCGGGGGACACTCGCTCCGCTCGCATCCCCGCATCGGCCAGCGCCGAAGGCGAGTGTCCCCCCGCTTCGGTCGCCGCCAAGGTGATCGTCGAGCCCGACCGCCGCGCGGCGATCGAGCGCGGGATCGAAGCCGCCGCTGCCGGCGACGTGGTGGTGATCGCCGGCAAGGGCCATGAGCAGGGCCAGGAATTCGAGGGCGGGCGGGTGGTGGTGTTCGACGATGTGGGTGTCGCGCGCGAAGCGCTGCGGGCCCGGCACACGCGGGCGGCGGGGGCGGCAGCGTGAACGGCTGCGGTGGCGGGCACACGAAGACCGCCGTCGACTGCCCGGTCGGCAGCGAGGCGCTGTACCGGCACGGTGGGAAGCCCGAGGCCGTCGCGTGAACAGCTGGGATGCCGAGCGGATCGCGGCGGCGGCCGGCGGGAGGCTGCTCCGCGGCGCGCCGAGCGCGCCGCGGGGTGTGAGGATCGACTCGCGCGAGGTGCGGGCGGGCGATCTGTTCGTGGGGCTGGCGGGCGAGCACGTGGACGGCGGCGCGTACGCCGCGCAGGCGCTGGGCGCGGGCGCGTGGGGCGTGTTGGTGGCGCCCGAGCATGCGCGCGGACTCGCCGCCGCCGCCGTGATGGCGCACCCGGACCCGCTCATGGGACTGCAATCGCTCGCCCGCGCTTGGCGGGAGGCGCTCGGGCGAGACGGCGCGCAGGTGGTGGGCATCACCGGCTCGACCGGGAAGACCTCGACGAAGGACATCCTCGCGGCGCTGCTGCGCGACGCGCTCGGCCAGCTGGGCGGCCCGACGGCTGTAAGCGAGGAGAACTGCAACACCGAGATCGGCCTGCCGCTGGCGATCCTCGCGGCGCCGGCGGGCACGAAGGCGCTGGTGCTGGAGATGGCGATGCGCGGCGCCGGACAGATCGCGCAGCTGACCGCGATCGCAAAGCCGGACGTGGGCGTGATCGTGAACGTCGGGCCGGTGCATCTGCAACAACTCGGCACGATCGCGGCAGTGGCGGCCGCCAAGGCCGAGCTGATCGCGGGGATGGCGCCGGGGACGACGGTGGTGGTGCCGGCCGGCGAGCCGCTGCTGGCGCCCCACCTGCGCGCCGACCAGCGCACGGTGACGTTCGGCGAGCGCGGCGACGTCGAGCTGCTCTCGCGCGCGGCGGACGGGACGGTGACGATCGCGGACCGCGCACGCTGGGATCGATGCCCGCGCGGGAGCGCGGCGGGGGCTGGAGGGGCCGCCGGCGAGGAGCATGCGCACGAGGGTGAGCGGATCGTCGTGCGGCCGTCGTTTGCGCAATCGCATAACCTCCGCAACCTGCTGGCGGCGGTGGCGGCGGCGCGCGCGCTTGGCGTCGCCCCCGAGGGGAGGCTGGAGGTGCACTTCTCCGCGCTGCGCGGCGAACGCCTACAGCTGGCGAACGGGATCGTGCTGATCAACGACTGCTACAACGCCAACCCGATGTCGATGCGCGCCGCGCTCGACGAGCTCGCCGCGAGCGACGCGACGCGCCGGGTGGCGGTGCTCGGCGACATGCTCGAGCTTGGCGCGGGGGAGCGCCGCCTGCACCGCGAGATTGGCGCGTACGCCCGCGCGCGCGGGGTCGACGTGCTGCTGACGGTGGGACCGCTCGCGGGCGAGATGAGGGGGGAGGAGGAGGGCGGGGATGGGTCGGCCTACTCCGTTCCCGACGCCGCCGCGGCGGCCGCGCTGCTCGGCGAGCTGCTGCGCGCGGGCGACGTCGTGCTCGTCAAGGGCTCGCGCGGCGTCGGCCTGGAGCGGGTGGCGCAAGCGCTCCAGAACGGTGGAGGCGGGTAGTGGCCCGTCCTGCAAATCCCTTGTCGCCTGGATCGGCTGCAAACCTTCGCCTGCCTTTGTCCTCGGTCGGGTCCGTGATGCTACCACTGTGGGGCGGGTCTTCGATCATCGGCAGGCTCGGTTTTTGCTCGCCCAGGCGCCAACGGACTCACAGGACGGGCCACTGAATGGGCCGCGTCCTGATCGGGGGGACGGCGGCGCTGCTGATCTGCATCTTCCTCAGCCCCAAGTTCATCGAGTTCCTGCGCAGACGCGAGTTCGGGCAGCAGATCCGCGAGGAGGGACCGGAGGGCCACCACCAGAAGGCGGGCACGCCGACGATGGGCGGGATCATCATCTTCGCGGCGGTGTCGATCCCGTTCCTGATCCTCACCGGCTACAACGAATGGCGGGCGCTGGGGGTGTACGGGACGGCGCTCGCGTGCGCGCTGCTGGGGTTCGCCGACGACTACACGAAAATCGTGCGGCGCCGCTCGCTCGGCCTGCGCGGGCGCACGAAGCTCGCGTTGACGATCGCGATCTCGCTCGGTCTCTGGTATGTGGCGCGCTATGGGGCGCACCTGCAGCCGACGTTGCGGTTGCGCTTCATCGACTACACGGTGGACCTCGGCCCCTTCTATCCCCTGTTGATCTACCTCGTGGTGGCCGGCACCACCAGCGCGGTGAACCTCACCGACGGCCTCGACGGCCTCGCGGCCGGGTGTGCGGCGATTGTGCTGCTGGCGTACATCGGGATCACGTTCATCACCTCCGAGTACGTCTCCAGCCAGAACGACCTCTCGATGCTGGCGGGCTGCCTCGTCGGCGGCTGCATCGGCTTCCTGTGGTTCAACGCCTTCCCGGCGACGATCTTCATGGGCGACACCGGTGCGCTCGGGCTCGGCGGCGCGATCGCGGGCCTCGCGGTGATGACCAAGACGGAGGTGCTGCTGATCCTGCTCGGCGGCATCTTCGTGATCGAGGCGCTCTCAGTCGCGATCCAGGTCATCTACTTCCAGCTGCGCCACAAGCGCGTCTTCCTGATGGCGCCGATCCACCACCACTTCGAGCTGCGCGGGTGGTCGGAGACGAAGATCATCCTGCGCTTCTGGATCATCGCCTCGATCTGCTGCGCGATCGGCTTCACGATCTACCGCCAGAGCATCGTTTGAGGTGAAGCCACGTCCGCCGATCTCCGATGGCCCCCACCTGATCGTCGGCCTCGCCCGCTCCGGTGCGGCGGCGGCGCGTGTGTTGAGCGAGCGCGGCGAACGGGTAATCGGGATCGATGCCGGTGCGCCGCAGTGCGCCGGGGCGCTGGCGATGCAGGGCGTCGAGCTGCACCTGCACGACGACGGCCTGGCGCACCTCGACGACGCGCGCTCTGTCATCAAGAGCCCGGGCGTGGCGGCGCAGGCTCCTGTGATCGAGGCCGCCCGCGCGCGCGGGCTCCCCGTGCTGGGGGAGCTGGAGCTGGCGTGGCGCCTGTTGCCCAACGAGTTCATCGCCGTGACCGGCACCAACGGCAAGACCACGACGGTCGAGCTGATCGGGCACATCCATCGCATCGCGGGTCTGCGCGTTGCCGTCGCCGGCAACGTGGGCACGGCGCTCAGCGCTCTGGTGGGGCGGATCGACGAGCGCGCGGCGGTCGTGTGCGAGGCATCGTCCTTTCAGCTCGAAGACACGCTCGCGTTCGCACCCGAGGCGGCGGTGCTGCTCAACATCACCCCCGACCACCTCGACCGGCACGGCACGCTCGCGGCCTATCGGGCGGCGAAGCTGCGGATCTTCGCCCACCAACGTGTGGGCGACGTGGCGGTGCTGCCGTTGGAGCGCTCAGCGGAGATCGAGCCTACGCCCGGCGTGCGCAGGCTGCCGTTCACCGCTGGGACGCTCGCCGAAGCCGAAGCCGAAGCCGAAGCCGATTCCGAAGCCGATTCCGAAGCCGGAGTCGGCGACGGCGCCGAAGCTGCGTGCCGTCTGGTGGATGGGGCGATCTTGTGGGAGGGGGAGCGACTGCTGGACGTCGGCGAGCTGCGCCTGCGCGGCGAGCACAACCGCAGGAACGCGATGGCGTCCGCGGCGGTATGCCTCGCTCGCGGCATCGATCCCGACGCAGTGCGCGAGGGTCTGCGCACATTCGCCGGCGTGCCCCACCGTCTGCAGGAGGTGGGAAGCCGCGACGGCGTGCTGTATGTCAACGACTCGAAGGCCACCAACGTCGCGAGCACGCTCGTAGCGCTGCGCGCGTTCCCGCAGGGCGGCGTGCACCTGATCCTCGGCGGGCAGGGCAAGGGCCAGGACTTCGCGCCGCTGCGCGAGGCTGTCGCGGCGAGCTGTCGCGCGGTGTACCTGATCGGCGAAGACGCTCCGCGGATCGCGGCGGCGCTGGCGGATGTGGGGGCGTTGCTGGGCACTCCCCCGTTGCGCGATGTGGCTTCATCGCGCTCACGCGAGCACGCCCAGGTCCCCGTGCGCGAATGCGTGGAGTTGGAGCGGGCGGTGGCGGCGGCGAGTGCGGCAGCCCGGCCCGGCGAGACGGTGCTGCTATCGCCCGCTTGCGCGAGCTTCGACCAGTTCGTTGACTTCGAGGCGCGGGGCGAGCGGTTCGCGGCGCTGGTCGAGGGTTGTTGAGATCGTGTGTGGCGGTCTCGAGGGAACCGGGCGATCGTGTAGAATCAATGCCCGGGTGCGGGTGATGATGCGCACATCGGTGTACATCATGGAGGGAACGGGCTGATGCGGAGTCGAGCTTGCTGGTTGATTGCGCTGGTGGGAGCGTTGCTGGCGGTCGCCGCACTGCCCGCGGCGGCGGGGGCCACGTCGCCGCCGCGCGAACCCAAGACCGAACCGGTCGAATTCACATCCACCGGCGTCAAGCTGAAGGGCACGCTGGACCCGGAAGGCTCGCCCACCTTCTATCACTTCGAGTACATTCAGGCTGGGGCTCTCGAATGCGTGGAGATTGAAGACTGCTGGCAACGCACCCCGCGCGAAGGTCCGCTTACCGGCAGCGCGATCCAGGAAGTGTCGGCCGAAGTGAACGGTCTGACCCCGGGGGTGTATCTCTATCGGCTGGTGGCAGAAAATAAAGGGGGTGAACGCAGCTCCTCCGTAGCTCGCTTCACGGTGCCCACGACCGAAGGCAAGGCGCCGGTGATTGAAGGCCTCTCCGCGTCGCACATAACCCAGGACGACGCCACGCTCGAAGCGCAGATCAACCCGGAAGGCCTTGCAACCACATACGAACTATGGATGGAGGACCCGTGCCGTCCGCCAATGGAATGCATACGGGTCCCGCTCCTCGCGTCAGGGAGCATCCCGGCGACGGCGACAGAGGAATCCGTGAGTGTCGACCTGGCCAGCTCAGACAAGCAGCTCAACGTCGAACCCGGCATGACATACACGTATTGGGTGATCGCGAAGAACGCGGCGGGCACCACGGAAGTCCAGAAGACCTTCAAGACGCCGCCGGCGGGCACCGCGCCGGTGATCGAATCCGTGTCGATCTCGAATCTGACCAAGACCGACGCGACACTGGAAGCGAAGATCAACACCGAGGGCCAGTCGACGCTCTACGAATTCAAGTTGTGGACCTCATGCGGGCTCCAGGGGCTCGCATGTCAGTGGATCCAGGTCTTCCCACTTCCGGGTGGGCTGCTGCTCCGCTCCTACCGGGGCCAGAGCGTGAGCCTTGACCTGAACAGTGTCTATGTGACGCTGCGTCCGGGCACCGTGTATGGCTACTCGGTCAAGG
>DATMMB010000337.1:0-2632 GCA_035569895.1 Solirubrobacteraceae bacterium
GACAACGCGCTGCGCATCGACTTCTCCACGCTCGACATCCAACCGGTGCCGCTCGTGCTGAGGGATTCGGGAGACACTCGCCGCGCTCGCATCCCCGAATCGGCCAGCGGCTGGCGGCTGGTGACGCTCGACTCCGGCGACTCCCGCGCGCTGGCGGCGTCCGGCTACAACGAGCGCCGCGCCGAGTGCGCGCGGGCGTGCGAGCTGCTCGGGGTCGATTCGCTGCGCGAGGCCGACAGCCGCCACCTGGACGCGCTACCGCCGGTGCTCGCCCGCCGCGTCCGGCACGTCGTGGAGGAAAACGCGCGCGTGTCGGCGACCGTCGTCGCCCTGCGCGCAGGCGAGATCGAGCGGGTGGGGGCGCTGCTGGACGCCGCGCACGCCAGCCTGCGCGACCTGTACGAGTGCTCCACCGCCGCGGTCGAGGTCGCCGTCGCGCGCCTGAAGCGGGCGGGAGCGGTGGGCGCGCGCATCGTCGGCGGGGGCTTTGGCGGGCACGTGCTGGGGCTCTTCCCCCCCGGTGCCTCGCCGCCTTCGGATGCGCGCGAGGCGCGACCCTCGGCGGGGGCGCAGCTACTCGACCGTCCGGGCGCGCCCGCGCATGGGCATCCGGGTGCGGGCGCGTGACGGCGGCCCGCGGGGCGACCGCGAGCGCCGACCGCTCCTCGGCCCGCGGGCGAGCGCTCAGGCCACCGCGAGCGCCGACTGCTTCTCGGCCAGCGCGGCGATCAGCTGCTCAAAGGAGTCGGCGAATTTTTCCACGCCCTCGCGCTCCAGCGTGTCGGTGAGGTCATCGTAGTCGACGCCCACCGACGCGAGCTCATCAAGCAGCTTGCGCGCGTCGTCCACGCCGGCCTGCAGGCGCGCCCGCGGACGGCCGTGGTCCTGATAGGCGCGGATCGTCTCCTCCGGCATCGTGTTGACGGTGTCGGGGCCGATCAGCTCCTCGACATACACGGTGTCGGGATAGGTGGGGTTCTTGGTGGAGGTCGAGGCCCACAGCACGCGCTGGGGGGTGGCGCCCTTCGCGGCGAGGAATTCCCACCGCCCACCGCGGAAGACGGAGCGGTAGTGCTGGTAGGCAAGCTTCGCGTTGGCAACCGCGAGACGCCCCTCGAGGTGGCTGAAACGCCCATCCCCGCCGTCCTTGCCATCCCCGCCACCCGCCGCCGCGCCGTTGCTCGCCGACCGCAACTCCTGCAGGCGCCGGTCGGCCTCGGTGTCGATCCGCGAGACGAAGAAGCTCGCCACCGACGCCACCTTGCGTGGGTCGCCGCCCGCCGCGATCAGGCGCTCGATACCGCGAATGTAGGACTCCGCCACCTCCGCGTAGCGGCGCAGCGAGAAGATCAGCGTCACGTTGATCGAGTGACCCTGGGCGATCACGTCCTCGATCGCCGCCAGCCCGGGCTTGGTCGCGGGGATCTTCACCATCAAGTTCGGACGATCCACCGTCTCGTGCAAGCCGATCGCCTCGTTGAACGTCGCCAGCGTGTCATACGCGAGATCGGGCGCCACCTCCAGCGACACGTAGCCGTCGCGCCCCGAGCCGCCCTCCCAGATCGGGCGGAAGAGGTCGCACGCGTCCTTGATGTCGCGCTCCGCCAGCCGCCAGAAGCTCGCGCGCGCGTCCAAGCCCTCGCCGGCCAGTTCGCGCAGCTGCTCGTCGTAGGCGTCCCCCCCGCTCATCGCCTTCTGGAAGATCGTCGGGTTGGAGGTCGCCCCCACCACGGCGTCCGCGTCGAGTAGTTCCTGCAGATGGCCGCCGCGGATCGACTCGCGCGAGAGGAAGTCCACCCACACGCTCTGCCCCAGCGCGGAGAGGCGGTGCAGCGGTGAGAGGGTCTGCGAGGGCATCTGCGTCTCCTTGGGTCGCTTGCCTGCGGGCTTGCCTACAGCCTACCCCTCGGATGGGTACCGAAAAACTAAAACAGTGCGCGGGCGCGTGCGGCGACGTTCTCGACCGAGAAGCCGAGCTCCTCCAGCACGCGAGCACCAGGGGCGGAGGCGCCGAAGCGGTCGATGCCGAGCACGTCTCCCCCGCTGCCCACCCACTTCCACCAGCTCATGCTCGCCCCCGGCTCGACCGCCAGGCGGGCGGTGACGGCGGGCGGGAGCACCGTGTCGCGATACTCCGCGGACTGGGCTTCGAACAGCTCCATGCAGGGCATCGACACGACCCGCACCGCCGCGCCCCCGTCCGCCAGCGCCCGGGCGGCATCCAGCGTGAGCGGCACCTCAGCGCCGGTTGATATGAGGATCGCCTCCGGGTTGGGCGCGGAGTCCCACAACACATACCCCCCGCGCTCCAGCGCGCTCGCCGGCGCCAGCTTCCCGTCCTCGCGATCCAGCACCGGGATCCCCTGACGGGAGAGCAGCAATGCCACCGGGCCGTCTTCGCGCTCCAGCGCCACCCGCCACGCCTGCACCGTCTCATTGGCGTCGGCGGGGCGAATCACCCACAGGTGCGGGATCGCGCGCAGCGCCGCGTAGTGCTCGACCGGCTGGTGAGTGGGGCCGTCCTCGCCGAGACCCACCGAATCGTGCGTCCACACCCACACCGCCGGCAGCCCCATCAGCGCGGAAAGGCGCACCGACCCGCGCATGTAGTCGGAGAAGACCAGGAAGGTCG
>DATMMB010000338.1:0-4405 GCA_035569895.1 Solirubrobacteraceae bacterium
TTTGCGCTCGAACGCGAGCTCGTCCTCGAAGTCGGCGTCGTTGCCGGCGGCCAGTTTGGCGGGGCCCGCGCGTTCGAGCATCGCGATGAAGCTGTTCACGAGCTCGCCGTCGAACTGGCGCCCCGACATCCGCCGCAGCTCGGCGATCGCGTCCTGCGGCGTTTTCGCCGGGCGGTAGGAGTCGCGCGAGGTCATCGTGTCATATGCGCTGCAGATCGCGAGGATTCGCGAGGGCAGCGGGATCTCGTTGCCGATCAACCCCGCGGGGTAGCCGCTGCCATCGACGTGCTCATGGTGGTAGAGGATCGCGTCGGCCACCGGACCGTAGCCGTCGAGCCGCCCCACCAGCGTCGCGCCGTCCTGCGGGTGGCGGCGGATCAGCGCCCAATCCTCGTCGGATAGGATCTCGGCGTTCAGGATCCGGTCGGGGAGCGCGAACTTGCCGATGTCGTGCAGCAGCCCCGCGGTGTGGGCGATGTCCTGCTCTGCCTCGCTGCAACCCCTCTCCTGCGCGAGCGCGCGCGCATAGCGGGCGACCGCGGCGGCGTGGCGGGCGGTCATGCGGTCGCGCAGCGCGAGCGTCTCCACCAGCGTGGTGAGCACCCCGAGCTGCAGCGAAGCCAGATGCATCGAACGCGCCTCCAGCTGATCGGCGCGCTCCTCCGAACGCAGCAGGGCTACGGCCAGGGATTGGAAGATCAGGAGGACAACCACCGCGCCCAGCAATGCGGAAAACCCGAGGTTGGTGTAGGCGACCGCGAGGATCGCCGCGAGCGCGCCCGTCGCGATCTGTCCCGGCAGCAGCGGGATGAAGAGGTCACGAATCTGCCCCGGCAGGTGTCGGCCCTCGAGAATCCGATTGTCGAGAGCCACCAGCGTGAAGTTGAGCGCGTTGGTCACCATGAACACCGCGAACACGATCAGCGCGAAGGTGAAGCTTTGGATTTTGTGGAGGTCGCTCTGACTGTGTACGTCGCCGGCGAGTAAGCGCACCATCCAACCGCCGGTGACGAATAGGAAGACGGTTGCGAGATTGGTCAGCCAGGAGGTGAGCGGCAGACGCCTGAGCGCCGACGTCAGCGCCACCGCCATGAGACCGAACAGCGCCGCCGGAGCCGGCCCCAGGAGGCTCATGGCGAGCACCAGCGCCACGAATGCGGCGGTCAGCCGCTGGCCGCGAATGTCCACCGTGAGGTATTGGCCTCCCAGGGTGAGCGCCAGCAGCAGGCCCACTAACAGGATCGGATGCCAATCCTCCGCGCGGGAGGTCAAGATGGCCGTCGTCGCCCCCGCCGCCAGCAGGGTCATCTCCGCCGCGTAAAAAAGCTGTCTGGTGATCTTGGATGCGGGCATCTGTGCTCTGTCGTCCTTAACGACCGATACCGCGTAGCGCTTAACGACGGACTGTCATATCCCGGTGCGATCGTCTATGCGTGGTCGGAATGCGTCGTGAGTCGACGATCGTCGGGGGCGGGAGCGCTGGCCACGGTGAGCCCTCCCGGGGATGTGGATGCGTTGATGGTGCCCGCTGGCGAGCGCGACTCCGATTCGAGCGCATCCGGGCCGGCGTGCGACGCCTGCAGCTGTCCGAGCGCCCACAATCGCGCGAAGCCGAGGGTCGTGAGGACGATCACCGACCCGAACGCCAGGAGCGCGACGCGAGGTGAGCTCAGCCCCATCACCAGCCCGCTCAGCGGCAGCCCGACGAGCGGACAGAGCGCTCCGATCGATTCCACGCCTCCCATCAGCCGGCCGTGCAGCCGCTCGGGCGTGAGCAGCTGCACCACGCCCAGCAGCGAGGCCCACTGCACGCCGTTGCCGACGCCGCCCAGCAGTGCCGCGACCGCCGCGAACGTCAGCGTGGGGGCCGCGGCGAAGCCGAGGTAGGCGAGCCCCACCGCCAGCGTGCCGAGCGTCAGCATCGCTCCCAGCGAACGTTGTGTGCGGCGCGCGAAGATGACGCTGCCAACCAACTGTCCCGCGCCCCACGCCGCGAGCAGCACGCCGAAGCCGACATCGCCCGCGCGCAGCGTGCCCTTCGCGTAGAACACCTCCACCGGCGCGCCGGTCTCGAAGAAGACGAGCGCCGTGGCCTGGATCACGAGCAGCGACCGCAGCGCGGGCGCCGTGCGCACATACCGCCAGGCGGTCGTCAGCCGCGCTCGCACGGATGCGCCGGCGCCTTCCGGCATGTGCGCCCGGAGGTCGATCAGCAGCGCCCCGCAGGCGAGGAACGAGCCGGCGTCGATCAGCAGGGCGATTGGGCCGCCAAACGCCGCGACGGCGAGCGCCGCGAGCATCGGGCCCGCCACGACCGATATCGCCAGCGCCACGTTGAGGGACGCGTTGGCGTTGTACATGCCCCGCTCGGCGTCCTCGCCGCCGCGTTCGTCCGCTTGCCGCTCCCCGTCGCTTCGAGCCAGCCGGCGCTCGCGCGCGTCGCTCGGCTCGTGGAGCGCCTGCGCATCCTCCGCCCCGGCCTGCGCATCCTCCGCCCCGGCACGCGCCGCCTGTGCGCGCAGCAGCGAGCTCGCTGTCAGTTCGGCCGCCCCGTCCAGCGCCACCAGCACGAGGATTGTCGGCAGCACGAAGTGCCACAACAGCGCCGCCAGCAGCGTCGCGCACAGCGCCTCGAACAGGTACAGCGTGCTGAGCGCGCCGCGGCGGTTGGAAGCCTCCACGCGAGCAACCAGCGCGGGTACCGCGAGCGCCGGCAGGTAGCGGGCGATGAACAGCGCAGTGACCGCCGCCGCATTGTGTGTGTGGTCGTAGACCGCCAGCGACAGGGCGACGAGCCCAAACCACGTGCCGAGCTTGTTGACCGTGTAGGCGGCCAGGATCCTCCGCAGCCTGGAAGAGGTGGGGAGGATCCGCACGCCGCCACGCTATCGCCTGACCAGCAGATAGGGGGTCGGGCGTAAACATGTGGCCGATTTCGTGCACGCTCGCACGCGCATCGCTGCCCACCCGCCCCACCGGCGCACCGACTGCTCCGCGGGGGGCGACTGCTCCGCGGGGGGCGACGCCCCCCGTCAGACCCGTAGCGACGCCGCGGCGGGCGACGCCCGTCAGACCCGTAGCGCCACCACCGGCAGGCCCGGGTGGCGGTCGCCGAGGAGCTGCATCATCGACTCGGCCGAGAGCTCGCCGATGTCGCCGGCGAGCATCACGACGCTGCTGGAGGAAGCCCGCTCGAGCACCTCCGCCACGGCGCACGCCTCGCCGATCTGGGCGCTCGCCGGGAGCGTCTCGCTGAGGTCGTGCAGCACCGCAGCGCGCTGCGCGGGATCGGCGCCGGCGACGAGGATCCGCGAGCACGGCCGTTGGCGGCGCGAGCGGCGCTTGGAGATCAACGTTGAGGGGCTCATCGCATGTAGCTCGCGTCGATCAGTTCCGTGTCGCCGACGATCCCGAGCTCGGCTTCGACGTTGCGGTGGGCCGACAGGCGCGCGAGGGCCGACAGCGCGGCGAACGCGACCGCGGCGAACGCCAGCCACACGAGAGCGACGCTCACGATCGTCATCGCCGCTCACCTCCCCGAGCCGACACGCCCGCCGTCGCGCGCGAGCGTCCCACCGTGGTGTGCGTAGTGTGCGAGTGTCCCATCAGGGCATGCATCGCCTGTGAGTGTCCCGCCGTGCTGCTCTGTGGTGGTGATGTGTGCATCCGTGCACCTCGAGTCTGCTCGGTGGCTCCCTGCCTAATCGCTGGCTTGCCGGTCCGGATTGGTGGGGCCGTTTTTTCAATGGGTCGCTGCAACACGACATGATGCGGGCTCGGCGGGCGTTTGTCTGCCGGTTGGATGGTGCCGATCGTGTCGTCCCAAAGGTGCCGATCGGCGTCGTCCTCACGGTGCCGTGCGGGCGCGTCCCGGATGGTCGCTACCGTGTGCGGGATGCAATCCGGCAACCCCGGCGTCGACCGGCCGATTGACGTGATCATCGCCGATGACCACGCGGTGGTGCGCGATGGTATCCGCACGGTGCTCGAGCGCGAGGCGCAGGAGTTTCGCGTGGTGGCGGAGGCTGCGGACGTGCCGGCGACGATCCGCGAGGTGCGCGCCCACAAGCCCGATCTGCTGACGCTCGACCTGACGATGCCGGGAGGGTCGAGCCTCGCGGCGCTGCCGCAGTGCTTCGTCGCCCACCCGCAGCTGGCGGTGGCGATCCTCACGATGCGCGAGGACCCCGAGTACGCGCGCCAGGCGCTGCGGGCGGGAGCGCGCAGCTACGTGCTCAAGGAGGCCGAGCCGGCGGAGCTGCTGCAGGCGTTTCGCCTCGCGGTGGCCGGCGGCAACTACCTGCACCCGCGGCTCGGGGCGCTGATGGCGACCGGCGGCGAGAACGCGCAGGAGGGGGCGGCGCTGTCCGAGCGCGAGCGCGAGGTGGTGAGATTGATCGCCTTC
>DATMMB010000339.1:0-3115 GCA_035569895.1 Solirubrobacteraceae bacterium
GACCGCACCGTCGAGACTCTCGGGCTCCTCTACGCCATGCACTGGCCGTATCGGCAGCCCGAGACCGCCCGTGGCGTGAGGAAGTCCGCGCTCCACGATCGGCTCGCCGCCGCCGGCGCCTGCTTCGGCGAGGTGGCGGGCTTCGAGCGCGCCAACTGGTTCGCAGCTCCGGGCAGCGAGCCGCGCTACGAGTACAGTTACGGGCGCCAGAACTGGTTTGACGCTTCCGCCGGTGAGCACCGCGCGGTGCGCGAGGCGGTCGGCCTCTTCGACCAGTCATCGTTCGCCAAATTCGTGCTGCAGGGCCCGGATGCCGCACGGGTCCTCGGGCGCCTCTCAGCCAACGACGTCGACGTGCCGGTCGGACGGATCGTCTATACGCAATGGCTCAACGAGCGCGGCGGCATCGAGGCGGACCTCACGGTGACGCGTGAGGCCGAGGACTCGTTTCTGATCGTCAGCTCCTGCGCCACGCAGCACCGGGACTTCCTCTGGCTGAGCCGCGGCATCCCGGAGGACGCCCGTGCGGTGGCGGTGGATGTGTCCTCCGCCTATGCCGTCCTCGGGCTCATGGGGCCGAGGAGCCGCGAGCTGCTGCGGTCACTCACCGACGCGGATCTCTCGAGCGCGGCCTTGCCGTTCGGCACCTCGCGCGTCATCGATCTCGCTTATGCGCGCGTGCGCGCCAGCCGCATCACCTATGTCGGCGAGCTCGGCTATGAGCTCTACATCCCGAGCGAATTCGCGCAATCGGTCTACGACGTGATCGTCGAGGCCGGTGCGCCCTTCGGGCTGCGCCTCGCCGGTTACCACGCGCTCAACAGCCTGCGCATGGAGAAGGCCTACCGCCACTGGGGCCACGACATCTCGGACGAGGACACGCCGCTCGAGGCGGGCCTCAGCTTCGCCGTGGCCTGGGACAAGAGCGGCGGTTTCCTGGGGCGCGAGGCGCTGCTCGAGCAGAGGGCGCGCGGCGTGCGGCGCCGTCTGGTGGCTTTCGCGCTCGAACGTACGGACCGCCTCCTCTATCACAACGAGCCGATCTGGCGGGAGGGGGAGCTGGTGGGGAAAGTCAGCTCCGGAATGTTCGGGCATACGGTGGGCGCGCCGCTCGGCCTCGGCTATGTCGCCAGCCGCGAGGAGTCCGCCAGCGATGAGTGGCTTGCCTCGGGACACTACGAAATCGAGGTCGCGGCGGAGCGCGTGCCGGCGCGCGCCTCGCTCCGGCCGTTCTACGATCCGGCGAGCGCACGCGTGAGGGGTTGAGCAGCTCGCTGCTCTCAGTGCCCCGCGGCACCGAGCACGCGCGCGCGCCCGCGGCCGCGCGGGTCGGAGACCGCGACCATGCCGGAAGCGTCGGCCGCAATCGCCTGTATGTCGCCGTTCCAGCCCTGATTCACGAACACGTAGCCGCGTTGCTCGAGCGAGGCGCGCACCGTCGGGTCGAGCGTGGCATAGGGCTCCTCGATCAGCGTGTTGGGCGGCAGCAGCTGGTGGTGCACGCGCGGCGCGGCAACCGCGTCCGCGAGCGGCATGTGGAAGTCATGCCAGTCGGTGATCACCTGGAAGACCCACGTCGCGATACGCGAGCCGCCGAGCGTGCCAATGACGAGTGCAACCCGGCCGTGGTCGAGCAGGATCGTCGGCGTCATAGTCGACAGCGGCCGCTTCCCCGGGGCGATGGCGTTGGCGTCCGCGCCCACGACGCCATAGAGGTTGGCAGCGCCGGGCTTGGCTGAGAAATCGTCCATCTCGTTATTGAGGAGAAACCCTGCACCCTTCACCACCTGGCCGGAGCCGAAATCATCGTTGAGCGTGTAGGTGTTCGAGACCGCATTGCCCGTCCGGTCGACGATCGAGAAGTGGGTGGTGTCGTGATGCGCGACGCCCGCGCCGAGACCGGGCTGCACGGCGGCGGTGGGCGTCGGCGCCGTGGTGCTCACCTCGTGCGCCCGGCGCGCCAGGTAGGCGGGATCGAGGAGCTGCTCCACGGGAAAGGGGCTGAAGTCGGGATCGCCGAGATAGACCGCACGGTCGGCGAACACGCGCTTTTCCATCTCCGCCAGCAGATGCACGTACTGCGGAGAGTTGAGCGTGACGCCGGCGAACTCCGCGCCGAGGTCGGCCTTCATGGCGAGCAGCGAGAGAAGCGCTATCCCGCCAGAGCTCGGCGGCGGCGCCGTGATCACGTGATAGCCGGCCCACTCGCCCTGGAGGGGCTCGCGCCACACGGGTCGATAGGAGGCGAGGTCCTGGGCGGTGAGGTGGCCGTGGCCGCGTCTCATCTCCGCGACGATGAGCTCGGCGGTATGGCCCGCATAAAAGCCCTGCGGACCGCCTGCGGCGATCGCCTCGAGGGTCCGTCCGAGCTCGCCCTGGCGGAAGGTCGCCGCGGGAGCGAGCTTGCCGAAGTAGTCGAGGAAGTTGGTGCGCCCGTGGAGCTCACGGGCACGCTTGTCACGCAGGGCGACCAGCAGAGGGGGCACGCGGAAGCCCTCGTGCGCATAGCGGATCGCGGGCGCCAGGTCGGTGTGCCACGGGAGTTTCCCGAAGCGGCGGTGGAGGTCCCAGAGACCCGCCACCGTGCCGGGGACGCCCGCGGCCCCGGCGCCCACCGTGCTCGCGTCCGGCACTACGTTACCGGCGGCGTCGAGATACATTCCGGCGCTGGCGCTAGCGGGAGCGCACTCGCGGTAATCAAGGAAGTAGGCCTTGCCGTCGATCCAGAGCGTGGCGAAGCCGCCGCCGCCGAGGTTGCCGGCGTCGGGGAGGGTCACGGCGAGCGTGAAGGCCACGGCGACCGCGGCATCGACCGCGTTGCCACCGATGGAGAGAATGTGCGCCGCGGTGGCGGCACCGTAGACGTCGGGTGCCGCGACGGCGGCGCTCCCGGCCGCTGCGGCCGATGCGGTCGACGGCGCGGCGCGCGTCGCCCCGGCGGCGGCGAGGAGAACGACCGCGCAGACGGTCGCGACATACCCGCGGCGGGCGCGGCTCAGGGCCGGGCTGGTCACGGCCGGCATGATGCCATTGGCTGAGAGGCGGTGGCGAGCCATGAGCGGTTCGCTAGAATAAGGCCGGTCGATCCTCAAGCGCGCCTGAAGACCGCGCCACC
>DATMMB010000340.1:0-7317 GCA_035569895.1 Solirubrobacteraceae bacterium
GCGGTGGTGGCGGCGCGGGGAGTGCGGCCGTGGTGGGACGCGATGTGGGGGATCGTGCGGCGCGACGCGATCCTGTTCACCAGCTACCGCACGCAGCTGGTGGCGCAGTTCGTCGGCCCGCTGTTCTCGATCGCGCTCTTCTACTACATCAGCCGCCTGCTCACCGCCAAGAGCATTCACTCGCCGGGGGGCTACTTCGGGTTCGTGATCGTGGGGTTGGTGATCGTGCAGATCCTCACCGTGTCGTTGGGGGTGATGCCGGTGGTGGTGCGCCAGGAACTGGTGGCCGGCACGATCGAGCGCTTCCTGGTCAGCGCGCACGGTCCGGTGAACGGGATTCTCGGCACGATGCTGTTCCCGCTGTGCAGCGCGCTCTTCACCGGCGTGGTGATGCTGGTGCTGGCGGGGCTGCTGTTCGGGCTGCCGCTGGCCCCCACGGCGGTGCTGGCGGTGCCGGTGGTGCTGCTGGGGGTGCTGGCGTTCCTGCCGTTCGCATTCATCCTCGTGGCGCTGGTGATGGCGGTCAAGCAGATCACGAGCGCCACGCAGTTCATCATCTCCGGGATCTCGATCGTGGGGGGGCTGTACTTCCCGATCGCGGTGCTCCCCGGGTGGATCCGGTGGGCCTCGGAAGTGCAGCCGTTCACCCCCGCCGCCGACCTCCTGCGCCACCTGCTGGTGGGCACGCCGCTGCAGCACTCGGCGACCGTCGACCTGCTGAAGCTGGTGGGCTATGTGGCCGTGCTGCTGCCCGCCGGCTTCCTGCTGCTGCGCGTCGCGATCCGCCACGGTCAGCGCACCGGTACCGTTGCCGAGTATTGAAACCCACGTCGATCCAGGAGCTCACCAAGTGGCATCTCCCCCCACCGACGACCTGCTAGCCGCGCGCGTGCGCATGCCCCAGCACGTGGTGTGCCGCAGCTTCGTCGCCGAGACGGTCGTGCTCAACCTGCAAACCGGTCAATACCACGGCCTCAACCCCACCGCGGGCAGGATGCTGGAGGCGTTGCAGCAGGCGCCCACGGTGGCCGCCGCGGTGGACGGGATCGCCGCGCAGTACCACGTCGAACAGGAGCTGATCCAGCGCGATCTGCTGGCGCTCGTGGGCGGGTTGCTGGAGCGCGGCTTAATCGAGACCGTGGATGACGCCGGCGGCTGAGCGGCGAGCAGACGCGGGGAGCGGGCGCGGCGACACCACTGCACGGCGCGGCGGCGCGGCGGCCGTTCCGGCCACGCACACCGCGTTCGGGCTGGCGCTCGCGATCGACCCCCGGATCGAGCTGCCGGGGCTGGCACCGATCCCAGCGCGGACGCGCCCGGCCGCCGCACCCACCCTCACCAAGCCCGCTCTTTCGGCGCCCGCCCAGCCACCGGCCGGCTGGGGGCCGGCGGAGCCACCCACGCGCGTGCTGCTCGACCCCGAGGAGCTCCACCGGCGCTGGGCAGCGCACACCGCCGAACCGGTGCGCACGCGCGAGGTGCGCTGGGAGGAGCAGCTGGTGCGCACCGTCGACTTCGCCGAGCCCGCCGGCTATCTGCTCTTCAACCGCGACCACGGACGCGTGCTGATCGCACCCGACGGGCGCGCCCTGTGGTGCGAGCCCGACCCGCACAACCCGCAGTGGACGGCGATCGTGGCGGCGCAGGCGCTGCCGCTGGCGGCGACGCTGCGCGGCCTGGAGGTGGTGCACGCCGCCGGCGTGGTGCTGGACGGGCGCGCGCTGCTGATCGCCGGCGCGGCCGGCGCCGGCAAGAGCTCGCTGGCAGCGGCGCTGCTCAGGGCGGGCGGGCGGCTGCTGAGCGACGACGCGGTGGCGCTGGCGCTGGACGGCGAGGGCACGCCGATCGCACACGCGGGCTCGCTGGCGCTGCAGCTGCGCGCCCCCGAGCACGAGCGCCTCTGCGCCGGCGAGCGCGCCGCGCTTGGGCGCCCCGCGGGCGTGGTGGAGGGCAAGCGGCGCTATGTCAGCGACGGCGCGGCGGCGGCGCCCCTGGGAGCGCTGCTGCTGCTGGAGCGCTCCGCGGCGCAGCCGGCGGTGGAGCGCCTGGAGGCGGTGAGCCCGTTCGAGCTGCTGGCGAGCACGTTCAACCTGTCGGTGCGCACTCCCGCGCGCCTGCGACGCCAGCTCGACGTGGTCGGCGCGATCGCGGCACGCGGCTGCGTGTATCGCCTGCGCGTGCAGCCCGGCGTCGACGCCACCCAGCTGGCCGCTCGGGTGCTGGAGCTGGCGTGAACGAGCAGGCGCTGCTCGGCGCGTGGGGAGCGCGCGCCGGAGCGCTGATCGAACGCGAGGGCGCGCGCGCGGCGGCGGCGATCGACGCGCGGTGGGCGGCCCCCCACCGGGAGCGGGCGCTGACGGTCGCGGGGGCGCCGCACGGCGCGCACGGCGGCTGGTGCTGCTGGCTGTTTGGCGACCCCGAAGCCGACGGCGGGCTCGAGGTGCGCCCCGGAGCGGGCTTGGCGGACGCGCTCGCGCGGGCGCTCGGGGAGCAGGGCGAGGCGGCGTGCGCACTGCTGCGCGGCCGGTTCGTGGCGGTGGCGTATGAGCGCGCACGTGCGCGCTGCTGGGTGGTGCGCGACCAGCTGGGCGCGCAGCCGCTGGTGTACGCGCGGGCGGCCGACGGAGTGATCTTCGCCGAGCACGAGCGGGTGCTGCTGGAGCTGCTGCCGAGCACGCCCGGCGCCGACCGGCTGGGGGTGCTGGAGTGGGTGCAGAACGGCTGCCCGCCGGCGGGGCGCACGCTGTTCGCGGGCGTGCTGCGGCTCCCCGCCGCTCACCGGCTCACGTTCGCCGCATCCTGCGCCGGGAGCGCCCCCGCGGTCGAGCGTTGGTGGCAAGCGCGCTATGACGGGGTCGCGCGCGAGGACGCCGCAGAGCTCGCCGCGCGCCTGCGCGATGCCGCATTCGCCGCCGTCGCGCGCGCCGCCGCGGGCGCACGGCGCCCGGGCGTGCAGCTCAGCGGCGGCCTCGACTCGACGTGCGTGGCGGCCGGCCTCGCCGCGGCCGGCTTCGGCGACGGCCGCGCCGGCGATCCGGGCGAGGGGTCGGGCGGGGGGTCGGGCGGGCTGTCCACCGCGAGCAGCTCCACCGACCGCCCCGCCGCGGCGGGGCTCGCCGACGGCCGCGCGGTGGCGCTCGGGGGCACGTTCGCCACCGATCCCGAAGCCGACGAGCGCGAGCTGATCGAAGCGACCGCCGCGCACACCGGCCTGGCGCTCGCCTTGGTGGAGCACGACCCCGCGCGCTCGATGCTCGCCCCCGCGCTCGCCCACATCGAGCGCTGGCGGCTGCCGCCCGGCACGCCCAACCTGTTCCTGTGGCGGCCGCTGCTCGCACGCGCACGCGAGCTGGGGGTCGATCTGATGCTCGACGGCGAGGGCGGCGACGAGCTGTTCGGGCTGGCGCCCGCGCTGATCGCCGACCGCCTGCGCGCTGGACGGCTGCGCGAAGCGTGGTCGCTGGCGGGACGCATCCCCGGTGTCGGCGCCCACCCCGGAGTGCGACTGCGCGCGCGAGTGCTGCGCCGCCACGGCCTGCGCCCGCTGGCGCCGGGGGCGGTGCGCGCCCGCCGCGACGCGCGGGCCGCGCACGCCGGCGCCGAGGGCGCGATCGTCCCCCCCGCCGATGCGCGGGCACTGGCGGAGCTGCGCGCGGCGTGGGAGGCCGATCGGCCGTCCGGGCCGCTGTGGTGGCGCGCGCAGGTGGCGCGCGTGATCGGCATGCGCGATCTGCTCGACATGGGCGGCCACTTCCGCCGGGAAGCGATCGACGAGCGGATCGCCTGGCGCCACCCGTTCCTGTACGACCTGCGACTGGTGCAGGCGGCGCTGCGGATCGCGCCGCAAGCCCAGTTCGACCCCGTGCGCGACCGCCCGCTGCTGCGCGACGGGCTGCGCGGCAGGATCCCCGAGCAGGTGCGCACCCGTCATGTCAAGAGCCACTTCACGATGCTGGTGCTGGCGGCGATGCGCGCCGAGGAGGCGGAGCTGATCGGGCCGCTGCGCGCCGAGGACGCGCCGCTGCGCGAGTACGTGGCGGCCGAGCCGCTGCAGCGCCTGCTGGCGGTGCCGGCGGCGCAGCGGCGGGTGCTCACCGCGGGCCCGCTGTGGCGGCTCGCGATCGCCAACCACTGGCTGCTCGCGCTGGCGGGCGGGCGTGACTCCACGGCGGACGCGCTCCATTGAGCCTGCGCCCGCGCTCCATTGAGCCTGCGCCCGCGACCCATTGAGCCTGCGCCCGCGACCGGGCGGGCCTCCGCGAGCCACTCCTCGCCCGAACGCCCGCCTCCAACTATTTCTGCCCCGATCGCCGCCTCCAACCTTTTTCGTCCCCTACTTTTTCCGTCCTTGAAAGGCGGGGCGGCTGCCCCATAATTCAGCTCTCTTCACGAGAAAGGAGGCGAAATGGAGAAGAGCATCGAGACCACGGAGTACGAGGCGCCCCGCATCGAGGATCACGGCGACCTCACCGAGCTGACCGCCGCCGGTCACATGGGCGGACGGTTCGACAAAACGTATTACGAAAACGAACTGATCCCCCCCGGCGGCCCCGGGACGAGCGGTCCGTAGAGCTAGAGCATGACTGTGACGCGCGCGTAGCCGGTTTCCCAGCGGGGGGCCGGCTATACGTGCTGGCGGCGGCGCAAGAATCGCCGCGGCGGCGGAGTTCACCGGACATGAGCTCGGTGAGCCGTCTGCCGCACTCGCGCCTGGGGGCGCCAGCGCGCACGCGGCTGGCGGGAGAGGTCGTGGCGGGCTATCTGAGCGCGCGCCGCGAGCTGCGCCGCGCCCCGATCGAGCAGGTGATCGCGAGGCTGCGCGCCGACCCGGCGCTGCCGCCGCCGCGGGACACCGCGGAGGGCCTGCAGGAAGCGCGCCGCCTCGGCTGGGTGGTGGCGCGCACACTGCGGCTGCTGCCGGGCGACACGCGCTGTTTGACGCGCTCGCTGGTGCTGACGAGGCTGCTCGCGCGGCGGGGGATCGCGGCGCGGCTGGTGATCGGGGCGCGCCCAGCGCCGGACTTCCTCGCGCACGCCTGGGTGGAGTGCGAGGGCGAGCCCGTGCTGTCGGCCGGCGACGGGTCGTTCAGCAGGCTTGTGGAGCTTTGATCGCAGCCGGCGGCGCGCGCCGTAAGTCTCGCGCCCGGTCCGCCGTTAGTCGGGCGTGCGCACGGGGAGATCTCAGCTTGGGAGTGCGAGCGTCGCGGAGCAGACCGACGACGACGGCGGGATCGCCGCCGGTGAGGTCACCGTCGCGCTCGTCGCCGGCGGCGGCCCGCGCGAGCGCATCGGCGCGATCCTGCAGGAGCAGGGCTGGCGCCTCACCGTCTACGAGGACGCGGCGGAGCTATGCGAACATGGCGAGCGCCACACCGACGGGCTGCTCGCGCTGTGGGTGCAGCAGGCGAGCGCCGACGCCGCGCGCGAGGTGCAGGCGCTGCGCGAGCGCTTCGAGCACGCGCTGGTGGTGGTCGTCTGCCCGCAGATCGAGCGCTGGGAGGTGCGCGCCGTGCTCGCCGCGGGCGCGGTCGGGGTGGTCTTGGAGGAGGAGATGGGGGGTGCGCTCGGTCCGTGTTTGCAGGCGGTGCGCGTGGGTCAGGTGTGCGTGCCCCGCCGCCACGGCCGCCAGATCGCCCCGCCGGCGCTGTCGGCGCGCGAGAAGCAGATCCTCGGCCTGGTGGTGATGGGCTACATGAACAGCCAGATCGCCGAGCAGCTGTTCCTCGCCGAGAGCACCATCAAGAGCCACCTCTCCTCGGCGTTCGGAAAGCTTGGCGTGCGCAGCCGCAACGAGGCGGTCAACTTAATACTCGACTCCGAGCGGGGATTCGGCATGGGGATCCTCGCGCTGGGAGGCGATCCGATCGAGACGGCGGGCGGCATGACCGCGGACAGCGAGGCAGGGAGCCGGTAGCACAACTCGAGCGCCAGGGAGGCGAACGATGAGCGGGGGCGTAGGCAGCAACACAGAGATGATCTTCCCGGAGGCGCATCCGGGCGTGGAAGCGCCGCCGCGACCGGCGGACTTCACGGCGCTCGAAGCCGAGCACGCGCACGAGCTGAGCCTCGCCGACGCGCGCGCCGGCGAGGCTCCCTCCACCGAGACGCGCGGGCGCCTGGAGAACCTCACGCGCGAATCGCGCGTGCGCCGCGCGCTGCTGGTGGCCGACACGGTGGCGATCGTCGTCGCGTTCGTGGTGCTGGCGGGCGTGTCAGCGAAGGCGCTACAGCTCACGTGGGTGAGCGTGTGCGGGCTGTTGACGCTGCTGATGGCGGCGAAGCTGCTGGGGCTGTACGACCGCGACGACGTGCTGATCCACAAGACCACGCTGGATGAGGCGCCGAAGCTCTTCCAGGTGGCGACACTCGGCGCGCTGGTGGCGTGGCTGGCGGGCGGCTTCGTGATCCACACGGTGCTCCTCAGCCGCCGCGAGGCGCTGATCCTGTGGCTGCTGCTGCTGGTGTTGCTGGTGGTGTCGCGCGCCGGCGCGCGCACGCTGATGCTGCGCGCGCTGCCGGCGGAACGGTGCCTGTTCATCGGCGACCACGGCGCGGCGCGGACGATCAGGGCAAAGCTCGCCGGGCACGGCGGCGTGAACGCCGAGCTGGTGGGGCACATCGATCTCGACGACATCGCCAGCTGGTCGCTGAACGCCTTCTCGCCGCAGCGGCTCGCGGAGATCCGCGAGCTCGCGGGGCGTCTGGGGGTGCACCGCGCGATCGTCGCCCCCACCAGCGCCGACGGCGGCGAGATGCTCGACCTCGTGCGCACGCTGAAGGCGGCGGGGGTGCGCGTGAGCATGCTGCCGCGTCTGCTTGAGGTGGTGGGCAGCTCGGTGGAGTTCGACGACCTGCACGGCGTCACGCTGATGGGGGTGCGGCGCTTTGAGATGAGCCGCTCCTCGGCGTTTGTCAAGCGCGCCTTCGACCTGGTGGGCGCCTCGCTCGGGCTGCTGGCGGTGGCGCCGCTGTTCGCGGCGGTCGCGGTGGCGATCAAGCTCGACAGCCGCGGCCCGGTGTTCTTCCGCCAGCGGCGCGTCGGCCGCCACGGCGAGCCCTTCGAGCTGTTGAAGTTCCGCACGATGATCGACGGCGCCGACGCGATGAAGGAGTCGCTGCGCGCGCGCAACGAGGCGCAGGCGGGCCTCTTCAAGATCGCCGACGACCCGCGGGTCACGCGCGTGGGCAGGCTGTTGCGCAAGAGCGCCCTGGACGAGCTGCCGCAGCTGCTCAACATCATCCGCGGCGAGATGAGCCTCGTGGGGCCGCGGCCTTTGGTGCTCGACGAGGATCGCTGCGTGGAGGGGTGGTACCGCC
>DATMMB010000341.1:0-12269 GCA_035569895.1 Solirubrobacteraceae bacterium
GCCTCATGATCAAATCCTCTTCACGGCTGGCATCGGATCGCCGCCGTGACGGGTGCAGGGGGTTGAGCACCCTCGGACGTACGTACGATGCCCGCGCGCGGCTTCGGGTGAGGCGCTCGGCTATATGTCCATTTTGCGACGCCACGACTGCGCAGGGACCCCGAGCCAGCCGCGATAGAGCCGCTCAGCCGGCCCTTGTGCCGCCACACCTGTGCAGGAGCGCCAAGCCAGCCGCGATAGAGCCGCTCAGCCGGCCCCAGCGCCGCTACGACTGCGCAGTAACTCCGAGCCAGCCGCGATAGAGCTGCTCGGCGGGCTCCAGCGCGCGCCGCCAGCGGTAGCGCTCGGCCAGCTCGCGACCGGCCCGCGCGAGCCCTTCGGAACGGGTGCGGTCGGCGAGCAGGGCGGCGGCGTGCTCGGCGAGTCCCGCTGCGTCGTTCGCGACGAGCCCGTGGCGGGCGTGCACGAAGCCGATCTCCTCGACCCCCAGCGACGTGCCGACGAGCGGGCGCCCAGCCGCCAGCGACTCGAGCGCCTTCAACCGCGTGCCGCCGCCCTGCCAGATCGGGATCAACACCACGCGACTGCGCATCAGCAGCGAGGGAAGATCAGACACGAAGCCGAGCGCCACCACGCGCTCCGCGCTCGCCGCCGCCTGCGCGAGCCGTTGCGGCATCGAGCTCCCCGCCAGCAGCAGCCGCGCGCGCGGTCGCAATGCGGCCAGCCGCGGCCAGCCCTCGTGCAGCAAGCGCATCACACCGAGCTCGTTCGGGCGGTAGCCGAAGTGACCGAAGAAGAGCACGTCTTCGGTGTCGGGCAGCGACGCTGGGATGGCGAAGAAGGCGTCGTCGATCCCGTTGGGCACGTGCACCACCTGCCGGGCGTTGCGCGCGAAGTGGCGGCAGTCGCGCTCCGACACCGCCAGCACCACGTCCGCGCGGGGGACGGCGCGACGCTCCACCGAGCGCATGGCGAGCGCCCGGTTGAGCGCGCGCAGCTTGGCCAGCCCGTGCGACTCGCGCGCGACGGTCGCGAGCATCTGCGAGTCGACGTTGTGGAGGCTCAGCACCGAGCGGGCACCTCCGATCGTGCCCCAGTAGTAGGCGCTCTGCGCGTGCTCGAACTGCACGAACACCGACCGCGGCGCCAGCTCGCGAAGCCGCGCCGCGACCGCGCTCAGGTAGGGGCTGGGCAGGCGGGCGAGATGTTGGCGCAGACGCGCGGTCGGCGATCGCGGCGCCTGGGCAAGCAGCTCCACCACCCATTCGCGCGCCCGCAGCTCCTGCGCCGCGCCCGGCTCGCCGCGGTCGGCGGTGAGTAGATGCGGCACCCCGCCGGCGCGCGCGATCGCCTCGATGAGACGCAACGTCCGCTTGTGAGCACCACTGATCGGGGGGTGGGGCAACACGGCCGACACGACGACCACGCGCCGGTCGATGGGCGACATCGCCTCACCCTATAGTCTTCGCCATGCCCGACGCCGGCGCCGGTGTGAGCGATCAGATCACCGTCGTCATACCCACGCAAAACCGCGCGGAGCTACTGGCACAGACGTTGCGCAGCGTACGCGAGCAGTCGCTGGCGCCAACCGCGGTGATCGTCGCCGACGACGGCTCGACCGATGCGACCGAGCAGGTCGCGCACGCCGCCGGCGCCCGCCACATCCGCAACGAGCGGGGCGATTGGGGTCCGGCGGGCGCACGCAACGCCGGTATGCGCGCCGCCGCCACCGAGTACGTGTCGTTCATCGACTCCGACGATCTGCTGCACCCGTGCGCGCTGGAGCGGCTGCACGGCGCGCTTGGCGCGCGGCCCGACGCGCTCTTCTGCTTCGGTTGCGCGCTCGCCGCACGGCGCACGAACGCAGGCTGGCGGTCGGAGGGGCTGCTCGGGCCGCGTCCGTGGGAGCTCGAGGATTTCCTGTGCAGCCTCTACGCCCGCAACAGCATCCCGTCCGGAGCGACACTCGTGCGACGCCGCGCGGCGCTCGAGCAGGGAGGCTTCGACGAGCGCCTGCGACTCGCCGAGGACCACGCATTCTGGCTGCAGCTGGCGCGCCTAGCGCCGCCGGCGCACATACCCGCTGTTATATACGTTCACCGCCGTCACGCCGGTAACAGCATGTCGGCGACGACAGCGGTCGCCTACGAGCCGCTGCTCGCCGACATGGCGTCGAATGACCCGCGCCTGGCCCGCTGCGTGCCCCGGCGTCGCGGCGTGCAGCTGTGCGAGCTCGCAATCGACGCCGCCCACCGGCACAGCGGCGCGGGCTTGAGGGCGGCGATCGACTGCCTGCTGCCGGAAGGCGACAGGGTGGCGGTGGTGCGCGCCGCATTCACCCATTGGCGCACCCGCCGCGAAGGCGCGAGCGACGGCGCGGCGCTGCTCGCGCACGATCGGCAGCTACGCGACTGGCTCGCGACATACTGACGTGCTCGCACTTTCACTGCAACCGATCGAGGCGGGGGAGCTTGGCGCCTGGGAGACCAGCTGGCGTGGCCTGGAGCAGTCCTCGGCAGACCCCTCCGTATACACGACATACGATTGGATCAGGGCGTGGGCTGACACTTACTCGGATCGCAGGCTGGTGCTCGCGCATGTGAGCGCTGCACACGGCGGCGACACGGTCGCGCTCGCACTGATCGAGGTCGACCGCATCAGGGGTTGGCGCTTCGCCGGCGGCGAAGTCACCCCGCGCCGCGCACCGCTGACGGCGGCCGGGCATGAGGCGATGCTATGGCATATGCTCGCCGACTGGCTGCAGGCGCACCCGCGCGCGTGGTCGACCTTCGATGCCTGCGAGGTCCCTCGCTGCGGTGAGGCGCTGCCGGGTGCGCGGCTTGAGGCTCAGCGCACGCCATGTCTTGCCCTGCCCGCGTCGTTCGAGGCCTACCTCGCCGCGCTGCCCTCCAAGCGTCGCGGCGAGCTGCGGCGCCGGCTCCGCTTGGCGGAGCGAGAGCATGCGCACGTGCGCGAAGTCCCGGCCGAGCGGCACGGCGACGCGATCGCGGACTTCGTGCGTCTGCACCGGCAGCGCGCGCTCGCCAAGCGCGAGCATCACGCATTGGTGGACGAGCGCCTGACCCGGCTGCTCACCCGGATCTCCGCCGCCGCGGGAGTCGAGTTGTCGATCTTCGAGCTTTGCCACCGCGACGCTCGCGTGGCGATCGACGTGCGTCTTAGCCACCGCGGCGTGATCTACCCCTACAACCTCGGCTGGGAGCCGAGCGTCGCGCGCTTGGCGCCGGGGGTGCTCCTGGCGCTGAACGCGATCGCCGACGGGATTGCGCGCGGCGCTCACACCGTCGACCTCGGCCCCGGCGAGCAACGCTACAAGCTCGAGCTTGGCTTCACCTCGCGGGCACGGCTGCGATTGCACGCTGTCAACCCCTCGGCGTGGGGGAGCACGATGCGGGTCACCGGCGAGGTCTACCAGCGCCTGCGCTCGGCGGTGGCGGCGCGAAAGTTGGCGATCTCGCGATAGAGCCCCTCGTAGCTGCGCACCATCGCCGCCATCCCGAACCGCTCCAGCGCGAACGCGCGGGCGCGGGTTCCCATGCGTTCGCGCAGCGCGCCATCGTCCACCAGGCTCCGCAGCGCGCCGACCAGGGAATCGAGGTCGCCGGGCGCGACCAGCAGCCCTGTCTCGCCCGGGATGAAGGTCTCCGAGACGCACTCGATGCAGGTCGTCACCACCGGCAGCTCCATCAGCATCGCCTCGACCACCGCCAGCGGCAGCGCCGCCTCCTTGTGCGTCGGTAGTACAAAAATATCGAACTCTTCGAGTCGCTGTCGGGGGTTGGGGTCAAAGCCCGGTGTCTGCAAACGGCCGGCCACCCCAAGGCGCTCCGCGAGGTCCCGCATCTGTGCGAGCGCCGGCCCATCGCCCACGATCACCGCGGTCGCGGAGGGAAGCGCGGGCAGGGCGTGCACGAGCAGGTCGATGCCCTTCTGCTCGCTGACTCTGGATACCGTGCCGATCACCGGCTCCGTCGCATGCCGGCGCGAAGCGGTGCGCGGCAGATCGGGCACACCGTTGCGGATGGTCACGAGCGACCCCTCGGCAAGACCGATCGCGCGCTCGGTCTCCCGGGCCGAGCACTCACCGACGGCGACGTGCACGGCGAGCCTGCGCGAGATCACGCGCTTGATCCATCGCTGCAACGCCTGGCTGGAGGATGTTGGCGCGTTCTCGACAGCCACCACGCCCGTCCCCGGGCAGGCGAGGCCGGCGAGGATTCCGTACTGGCACGACCACGGGGTGCTGAGGCTCGCGTGCAGCACCTCCGGTCGCAGTGCGCGAATCGCACGCAGATGCGCGAGGATCGGCCGCAGCTGCCACTTGTGTCTGACGGCCGGCACGACCACCTCCGCGGCTCCCGGCCGCTGCGAGGCGATCCACGCGACGATGCCGGGCTCGACGCCGACGACCGCCACTTCGATGCGCTCGTCGAGCGCGCCGATCAGATACCCGAGCGCGCGCTCGGCGCCGCCTCGTTGCAGCGCGTCGCTGTAGACGACCAGTCGCCGGCAGGGTGGACCGGCCGCGGCTAGCGCACCGCCCATGCCGGAGTCGAGCCGCTCGCGCTCGCCGCCGCCCGCCGCGGCGCGGCGCGCGATCCCCGGGTCGCTCACCAGGGTCTCGGCAAGGCGTCCGGCGCGCTCGCCGTAGCGCAGCTGCACGATGTCGCGCAACCAGTCGCGGTCGCGGGCGGGGATCACGCGCAGGAGCGTGGCGAGCGGCGCGAACACCACCAGCCCGGCGAGCGCCCCGCCCACCAGGCCCGCAACGCCGCCAAGCGACACATCGACGATCCACGCCGCCGCCCCGGCCGGCGCCGAGGCGAGGGCGGCGCGCGCGATCGCGCGCGCGTCGATCGCCGCCGGCGCAACCTGCATGCCGGCGTAGACGAGCACCGGGATCACCACCACCAGCTGCCCGCCGACGTCGGCGATCGCCGCCCCCACCGCGGCGTGGGTAGGAACCAGCAGAAAGTTCAGGCCGATCGTCGCGGCTGCGCCCACGAGCTCCCAGATGAGCGCCACCCGCAGCACCCCCAGGCCAACCAGCAGCGAGTTGGCGACACCGAGCAGCGGAATCAGCGGGAACAGCGTGAGCAGGATCAGCAGCAGCGGACCCGCCGCGCTGTAGGAGCTGCCGTACACCAGCCGGATCAGCGCCGGACCGAGCGCGGCGAAGCCGGCGAGCAGCGGCAGGCTGAGGATCGGCAACAGGCGCTGCGCCCGCCAATAGCCCGAGCGGATGCGACCGTGATGGCGAGCCCCATACAGCGTCGCGAACGCGGGCGAAAGAGTGCCGGCAAGCGCCCCCGGCAACAGTGCCAGACCGCTCGCCGCGGCGAACGCGATCGAGTAGAACGCGATCTGCCGATCGGTGGAGTAGGCGCGCAGGAAGAAGAACTCCGAGCGCTGCCACACGACGAACGTCGCCAGCGTCATCAACGTTGCGAGCACCGCATAGCGTGTCGTGCGCTGGCGCATCTCGCGCGCGGGGTGGACGTGGCGCGGAAGCGCGCGCAGCGCGCGCAGCGCCAGGATCGCGATCGCCACCAGCGCCACGCCGGCGGTGGCGGTCTCGACCGCGAACATGCCGACGATCCCGCCACCGAGGGCCAGCACGCCCACCGTGACCGGCACGCCCACCGCGGTGGTGAGCAGACCCACCGTCGAGGCCTGGCGCCACTTCTGGCTCCCCGCCAATGCGGCCCAGGGCGCGCCCTGGACGGTCACGAGCAGGCACTCGACGCCCGCGAGCACCCACGCCGCCGCCGGGCTGGCGCCCAGCTGTGCCGCGACGATCAGCACGACGCATCCCGCGAGCCCCCCCAGCAGCAGGGTCGGCGCCGCCCACCGCACGAGTCCTCGCACCTCGCCCGTGCGGTCGGCCCCGAGCAGCTCGCCGACCGAGCGCATCAGGCTCTCCTTGAGGCCTTCGCTGATGACCTGCGTGATCGAGATCATCGTGAACGCGATGAAGCTCTGGCGTCCCATCCCGTCCGGCCCCAGGAAGCGAGCGGCGGCGACCGAGATGATCAGCGCAAAGCCCTGGGGCAAGCTCTGGCTGAGCGTGTTCCACAGGCCGCCCGAGATGACCGACGCCCCGGTGGTGCCGATCGCGGCCGCGGAGTCGACCGCGCCCGGTGCGAGCTCGACGACTCCATCGGAGCGCGGACGCTCGGCGGTGCTGTCACTCATATCGACATATGTCGGCTCGCGGAAGCCAAGCTCAAGCCAGGCGAGGGCTCGCTCGCAAGGCCCGACTGCCCTCTATCCTATGCTCCGCCCGTAGATGTACCGGCATCGTCTGCGCCGTGCACCCGCCGCTGTCGCTCGCCGCCTGCGCCGCCGGCGGGAGGCGCGGGACACCAGCCGCCTGCGCACACGCCTGCACAACGACCCCGACGCCGCGCCGATTCTGCTCTCGCCGCACTGGGACGATGCGGTGCTCGACTGTTGGGCGCTGCTCACCCAGCCGGTGGAGCTGACCGTCGTCAACGTCTTCGCCGGCATCCCGCGACCGGGGCGCCTGGCGCTTTGGGACGAGATCACCGGCGCCGCGGACTCGGCCGCGAGGGCGCGCGAGCGCCTCGCCGAGGACACCGGCGCGCTGGCGCTCGCCGGACGCGGTGCGATCAACCTGCCGCTGCTGGATGCCCAGTATCGCGAGTCGCAGCCGCCGCCCTCGCTGCGTGCGATCGATCGCACGCTCGCCGAGGTGGTGCGCTCGACCTCGCGCGTGTACGCCCCTGCGGCGCTCGGCGCCCATGTCGACCACAAGCTGACGCGACGGTACGCGCAGGCGCTGCTGCGTGCCGGCTTCGCGGTGGCGCTGTACGCCGACCTGCCCTACTGCGTGACGCACGGCTGGCCGCACTGGGTGGATGGGCGCGACCCCGATCCGCATCGCGACGTGGACGCCTTCTGGCGCACGTTCCTGGTCGACCTCCCCGAGCTCGGGGACCTGCGCGCCGGGCGTGTGACACGCCTGAGCGATCCTCAGGCGGCGGCCAAGCTGGCGGCGATGCGCGCCTACCACACGCAATTCCCGAGCCTTGACGGAGGCGGCGTCGAGCTGCTCGGCAATCCCGCCACGCACCGCTTCGAGGTCGTCTGGGAGCTTTCGAGGTCGCGATCCCGGGGGGCCGCAGCCGGTCCCGAGGGCGCGGCGATAGGTTGTCGGGCGTGACTGCGGAGAGGCTGCTTGCGCAGGCGAGGCTCGGCGTCCTCTATCTGCGCGGCCAGCGCTCGGTCGCCTGGTATGTCAGGCGCGGGTTGCGGATCGGCGAGCGCTGCGACCTGCAGGAGCCCTTCGAGCTCGACCCCTCGCACTGCTGGCTGGTGGAGATCGGCGACGACGTGACGTTTGCGCCGGATGTGCACGTGATCGCGCACGACGCCAGCTGCAAGCGCTGCGTGGGGCACACCCGCCTCGCGCCCGTGCGCATCGGCAGCCGCGTGTTCGTCGGCGCGCGCACGACGATCCTGCCTGGCGTGGCAATCGGCGACGACGTCCTCGTCGGCGCGGCCAGCGTGGTCAGCCGCGATATCCCGTCGGGCACGGTCGCGGCCGGCAACCCGGCGCAGGTGCTGGGCTCGATCGACGACTACTGCACGCGCACCCGCGAGCGCTTCGCGCAGGCACCCTGCTATGGCGAGGCGTGGACGGTGGGCGGCGGCATCAGCACGGCGATGAAGGCGAGCATGGCGGATGAGATCGGCGACCGCGAGGGGTTCGTGGTGTGATCACGCAGCGTGCGCGGGCGCGACGCCCGGCGCCGACAGCCGCGACATCCGCTCGCACAGCGCCGCGTGCGCGGGCGCCACACCGCGTCCTACGGCCGCTGCCCACCCGCGGCGCCGCGGGATCGCAGCACCAGCGTCCTACGGGCGCGACACCCCACCCACGGCGCCGCGTAGAAGCGCCGAGCGACACCCGCACCCACGGCGCCGCGCAGGAGCGCCGATCAGGAGGTGGTGCGGATGATCAGCACTGAGCAGGGCGCGTGGTGGGACACCTTGTTGGGCACAGAGCCCAGCAGAAAGCGCTTGGCGCCGGTCATGCCCTTGTTGCCCACCACGATCAGATCGGCGCCCCGCTCCTCGGCGACATCGAGGATCGCATCGGCGGGATCGCCCTGGCGTGCATAGACGTTGACCTCGACGCCCGCGTCGCGCGCCGGCGCGGCGGCGACCTCGAGCGCGGCGTCGACGTCCTCGCGGGGGTTGATCGCCCACTGCAGATCCTCCGGGGCGTCGCGCCGTTCCGAGCGCAGGCGCTGCGCTGGCACCGGCTCGTACGCGCTCACGATCTCGAGCGTCGCTCCGAGCGTGCGCGCCAAGTCGCCGGCTTGGCGGACCGCCTCGCCGGCTGTCTCGGAGCCGTCGGTGCCAACCACGATTGTCTTGAACATGATCCTCCTTGCCGCGTACCGGGGTGGAGTCGCGATGCGACCGCCCGATCATATCCGCGCGTGACGTAACGTTGGCGGCAGACGTGATCGACCTACACTGCCACGTGCTGCCCGGAATCGACGACGGGCCCGCGACGGTCGAGGGCTCGATCGCGCTCGCGCGAGTCGCGCACGCGCGTGGCGTGCGCGACGTGGTCGCCACGCCGCACGTCAGCTCGCGCTACCCCAACCGGCCTGAGTCGATCGTACGCGGGGTGGAGCAGCTGAACGAGCGTCTGGCCGACGCGGGGGTCGCGCTCGAGGTGCGACCAGGAGCAGAGCTGGCGATGACGCGGCTGATCGAGCTGGAGGCTCAGCAAATCGGACGCTATGCGCTCGGAGGCGGCGAATGGCTGTTGGTGGAGTGCCCGCTTGCGTCGATCGCGAACGGCTTCGAGATCCTGGTGATGGAGTTGCAACGGCGCGGCCATCGCGTGCTGCTCGCCCACCCCGAGCGATGTCCGACGTTTCAGCGCAACCTCGGCGCGCTCGCCTCGCTGGTGGACGCCGGCGCGCTCACCTCGATCACCGCGGGCGCGCTGGTGGGCAACTTCGGCGCCGACGTACGGCGCTTTGCGCTGCGGCTGGTGCAGGAGGACATGGTGCACAACGTCGCCTCCGACGCACACGACGACGCACGGCGTCCGCCCGGGATGAGAGCCGAGCTGGCGGCAGCCGGACTCGAGCCGCTCACCGACTGGCTGACGCGGGAGGTGCCGGCGGCGATCCTGAGCGGTGGGGAGGTGCCGCCACGCCCCGCGGTGGCGTTGCCGGAGCTCAAACGGGCGGCGCGCTCGCGCTGGCGCCTGTCGCGGCGTTGACTCGCGCCGCGTCGACCGGCGCCACGTTCACGCTGACCCACGCCACGTTCACTCGCTCCGCGTTTGACTCACGCCAGCTTGGTGATCGCCACGATCATTCCCACCACCACGAAGAAGACGATGGCGATCTGCATCCAGATCCAGTTGGCGGGCATCGCGAGAGCAATCGTACTCCCGCGTCCTCATCCGAGTCCCCTCATCCCACGCCCTCATCCTGGCCCTTCTGAATGGCGGCTAACCCCTCTGAATGGCGGCGTCGCGCACATGCAGCGTCTATGGTGAGCGAAGATGGCAGGATGCCATACCACGTTCATGGCTGGACGCCTGCGCCCAAGTGTTCTCGTCGTAGCGTGCCTGGCAAGCCTGTGCACAGCGGCATCGCTCCCGACGTCGGGGGCGGCGGCGCTCGTCCGCGGCGTCCGGCGACCGGCGTCGGCGGCTTCCTCGCCAGCGCCGCTGGGCGGGGTGAACATCACAGGCGTCAGCGGCGGCCTCCCGCTGACGCTGGCAGACCGGGAAGTGAGGCGAGCGGCGACATTGCATGCCAAGCTCGTGCGGGTCGAGGTGCAGTGGTCGGCGATCGAGCCTGACGGCAAAGACCAAATCGACCCGGCGGCGCTTGCGTATCTCGACCGGTTGGTGAGCGACGCCGCGGCGAGCGGCATCCGTGTGATCGCAACCGCCGACAGCAGCCCCTGCTGGGCCTCCTCGGCGCCGAGCGCGCTGCTGCGCCGGTGCGTGCCGGGGGGATGGACGAGAGCCAACGCTTGGCCGCCGCGCGAACCCTCCGCGTACGCCGCGTTCGTCGCCTACCTGGCGGCGCGCTACGGCACGCGCCTGGCGGCGATCGAGGTCTGGAACGAGCCCGACCAGGCCAACGAAGATTACTTCGCCGGCCCCGAAAAACCGCAGCGCTACGCCGCCGTGCTGCGCGCCGCCTACCCGGCGATCAAGCAGGCTGCTCCCGAAGTGAAGGTGCTCGCCGGCTCGCTGGTGGGCTCCAACGGTGTGTTCCTGCGCGCGCTGTATGCGGCGGGCATCAAGGGGTATTACGACGGGTTGGCGGTGCACTTCTACACGCTCACGCTCGGCTCGCTGCGGGCGATCCACGAAACGCAGCTCGCCAATGGCGACAACACGCCGCTGTGGCTGGACGAGTTCGGCTGGAGCAGTTGCTGGCCGCGCCAGCGCACCCAGCAGGAACAGGGGTGCGTGACCCCGAAGGTGCAGGCCGCCAACATCGCCAACCTCTACCGCTCGCTCGCCCACACGCCCTATGTGGCGGCGGCGGCGCTGTACAAGCTGCAGGATTCGGCGGGCGAAGACTTCGGCGTGATGAACGCCAAGGGCACGCGCAAGCCGGCATTCGGCGCGTTCGCGCAGGTGCTGGCGTCGCCCTTCGGCAGCCCCACCCACGTGACGTTGAGCCTGCGCCGCCAGCACGGCGGCGTGCTCGCCAGCGGCGAAGGACCAGTGGGCGATTACATCCAGCTGGAAGCCTTTCAGGGCGCGACGCTGCGCTACAAGGCGCTGTTCACGCTCGACCGCTTCAACCGCTATGCGATCCCGCTGCCGCGCGCGCTTGGCACGCACGGGCTGATGGTGCGCGTCTACCAGTACTGGCAGGGCTCCTCGCGGGACGCGCAGCGCTCGATCTGAGCGCGCGGCGTTCGGGGCGCCAGCGGTTTTCAGGGCGTCTGCACGGCCTCGGCGGCGCCGGCTCCCGACCCACCTGGTCGGAACACGCCCGCAGGGCGCGTTTCATCGGCCTACGGGTGCCCATCCACGGTCGGGCATGAACGCTTACTCGGTTTTATGCAGCAGCGCTCCGAACGTGAGCGCGAGGATCTTCAAATCGAGCGCGAGCGACCAGTGGGCAATGTAGTAATTGTCCCACTCCACCCGTTCGGCGAGCGAGGTCTGACCGCGCAGCCCGTGCACCTGGGCCCAGCCGGTGATCCCCGACTTCACGCGGTGGCGGTCGCCGTAGCGGGCGACGTCCTCGCGGAAGAGCTCGACGAACTCGGGGCGCTCCGGGCGCGGGCCGACGACGCTCATCTCGCCGCGCAGCACGTTGAAGAGCTGCGGCAGCTCGTCGAGCGAGGTGCGGCGCAGGAAGCGGCCGATCGGGGTGCGCCGGTCGGCGCCCTCCACCCCTCCGGGCGCGGTGCCGCGCGCGAGCGCGAACTCAACCGCCGTCGCGTGCACACGCATCGAGCGGAACTTGTAGAGGTCGAACAGGGTGCCGTCGCGGCCGACGCGCCGCTGGCGGAAGAGGATCGGGCCCGGCGAGGTGAGGCGCACGCCGAGTGCGGTGAGCGCCAGCACCGGCGCCAGCAACAGCAACAGCACCGCCGCGAACATGCGGTCGAAGGCGTGCTTGCAGGCGAACTGCCAGCCCTTCGGATTGACGGTGGTGAACGACAGCAAGGGCAAGCCTCCCACCGTGTCGTAGCCAATGCGGTTGTTGATCGTGTCGAACATGCGCGGCACCACCGACACCTCCACGCCGAGCTCCTGGCAGCGCTGGATCAGGCGGGACACGTGCGCGTCGGCGACCGAGGAGAAGGCGACGATCAGGTGGCGCGTGCGTGTGCGCCGCACGACCTCATCGAGGTCCTCGGCGCTGCCGAGCACCGGCACGTCGCGTCCACCCACCTCCGCCAGCGGGCGAGGATCGTCGTCGAGGAAGCCGGCGGGATAGAGACCGTACTCGGGGTGGTCTTCCAAACGGCGCGCCACCTGTGCGCCCACCATGCCAGCGCCGACGATCAGCACCGGGCGCCCCACCAAACGGTGGCTGCGCGCCCACCGCTGCGCGAGCGCCAGCACCGCACGGCCGGCGCCGAGCGCCGCCAGCGCCAGCAGCCACGCCGTCACCCACGCGGACTGGACGGGGATCGCGCCGTTGGCGAGCAGCCCAATCGCGGCGACCGCCATCGCCGCCACCGACACGGCGCTCACGGCCGGCGCCAGC
>DATMMB010000342.1:0-6410 GCA_035569895.1 Solirubrobacteraceae bacterium
CCGGGGCCGAGGCCGAGCGCGCGCAGCTGCTCGAGCACCGCCGCCACCGAGTGACGCGGGTACTGGTTGCAGTGCTTTTCGCCGGTGTAGCGCTCCTCCTCTTCGTTGCACACCAGCTCGACGCGCCCGCGCTCGGTGACGCGCACGAGCGCCGCACCGGAGTTGTGGGAGGTGGTGTTGAAGCCGAGCACGTACGCCTCCCGTCCGGCGCGGATCGCCTGTGCCAAGGCCGCCCGCCGGGCGCGCGCGGCGGGGCTCTCGGCGCGGTGCAGCCCGCGGCGGGCGAGCACCCGGCCGATCGCCGGCAGGAAGGCGCGGCTCCCCCAGGCGGCCAGACGCGGGCGCCGCGGGCCCGATCTGCCGAAGATCACACTGCGGTCCCGTTCCACCATGCGGAGAATATGGAAGCCCTCTGCACCCCCCAAACGGGCCCTGTCGGCGCCTCCGCGAGCGGCTCGCACGCACGCTGATGACGCGCCTTCACGGGCGAATTCCAGCGCCGGGCACCATCCGTGCGCCACGGAGGGTGTCTCCGACTCGGGCGACCCGCCCCTCCTCCCCCATCCCCCCGCCGCTTCGAGCGCACCCGCCGCGGCGCCATGCGCAAGCTGCCGATCGGGTCCTCGCGCGGCGGCATCTCACTCTCCAAGCAGGCGCACGCCGTCGGCGAAGCGGACCGGGTCGAAGGGCTGGGCGTACCGCGCCAGGCACGCGCGCAGCCCGAGCGCGACGCCGAGGCCGTCGGCCGGCCGCTCGAGCAGGAGCCCCACCAGCTTGCCGAGCTCGTCGGGCGCCCCAAAGATCCCCGGGTGGCTGGCGGTCCACGGAACGGTGAGGTACTCCCGGCGCACCGATTCCGGCGCGCCGCCGCACCACATCAGCACGGGGAGCCCGAGCGCGGCGGCCTCGAAGGCCACCGAGGAGACCGACGCGATCACGATGTCGGCGCGTGCGGCGGCATTCGCGAACGAGCCGCCCGCAGCGAGGGCGATGGGGAGACCGTGACGGACGACCAGGCGCCGGTAGCGCTCGATGTCCTCGTTGGGATGCGGTCGCATCTCGAGCTTGACGCCGGCGGCAGCCAGTCTCGCCAAGCCGGGCGCGACGACCCCGAGGAATTCCTCGTCGAGCGTCAACGGCGTGATCGGCGTGTCCACCCCCGAGCCCGTGCCGGCAACCAGCACACAGCGCAGCGACGCCGGTGGGAGACGCGGCGGGGCCGCGGGAATCCCGGGCACCCCCACCCTCACCAGCCGCGGATGCTCCGGCCAGTCGCCAGCCTGCTCGGCCGTACCCTCGCCCCAGCTGAACACGATGTCGGCAGCGCAGTCCTCGCAGCGGTACCTGAGGGCGTAGATGCCGTGCTGCATGACGCCCACGCGCATGCCTCGCCGATGTGCCCAGTCGGTCAGCAGCCGCGCGGCTCCATAGCCGGCGCTGGGCAGCAGCAGCGCGCGCAGTGCGACAGCCCCCTCCAGGCGGGCGATGGCCCGGTCAACACTCTGGAGCTCGGGCGCGGCGGCGCCCAGCACGTCGGACACGAGCAGCCCGAGCGCCCGGTCGAGCGCGGTCTCGCGGGCGAGCAGCGGTTGCGCGGGCAGCTCGACGCCTGCTCGCGAAGGGCCGACAGAGGAGCCGAAGGTGGCAAGCATCGGCAGCCGCCGGCGCAGCGCCAGCAGCGCACTGTTGCCGTGGTCGAGCCCGGGAAACGGCATCGTGCCCACGCCCAGCCCGCGCAGCTCGTCCCCGGACAGGGCGGCGAGCGCGGGCATCAGCTTGCCGGTTGCCACCACCGCCACCCGCACCCGCCGGGCGCGCGAGCCTGCGGCGACGGCGCGCATCGCCGGTCGCGCCAGCGCCCGCTTGAGCAGCGAGCCCGGGAGCGCCGGCGCCAATGCGTAGGGCAGTGCAGCCGGGTCGAGCCCGAGCGCGGCGCGAGCGCCCATCTGCAGCGCGACCGGGGTGGCGGGGTCGCACACAAGCAGATTCGCGTGGGGAGCGGCCCGCCCGAGCGACCACCCGCGCAGCAGACGGGTGAGCTCCTCGCGCAGACGGAACGCGGCGAAATCGAACAGGCGCACGCCGCCCCGCCCGAGCGCGGCGACGCATGGATGCGCCCGCACCGCCTCCAGCAGCTCGTCCACATGGTGCTCCTCGGCGCTGCGCTGCTCCCAGCTCTGCAGCCGGTCGAACAGGAGCGCCCCGCGATCGACGAGATCGGCATGCGCCAGCCCGTCGAAGGCGACAATCACGTCGCCCCGGCGCGGCGGCCCCAGCCACTCGTAGCGTTTGCCGGGATCCTCGCGGTAGACGACGAGCAGGCGCGCGGCCGCGACGGCGGCAGGCAACGCCGTCTCACCCCGCAAAGCTACCGCGCCCCGGGCGCGCTTTCGGCCTTCCCCCGCGCCAGGTAGACCCCGCGCCGCAGGCGCAGCGAGTCCAGGAAGCCGATCCGCCGCTCCAGCGCCGCCGGCGGCGGCCGTCGCTGGGGGACGCGCCCGCGCGCCGTACGCCAGCCGGCCAGCCGCCCGGCGAGCGCAGCGCCGTCACGCTCGAGCAGCAGATCGCCGGCGACCACAAGCGCCTCGGTGGCGAGCGCCCGCGCGGCGAGCCGCGAGCGCGGCACCCGGTAGCGGCGCAGCAGGTAGGCGCGGGCGTGCCCGCTCTTGCGGCGCTGCTCGGCCGAGCGGTGGCCGAGCGTCGCCGAGCCGAGGTGCACCGCCACCGCGTCTGCCGCGAGCGCCGTGTCCCAGCCGGCGGTGCGCAGCCGCAGCGCGAGGTCGAGATCCTCGCTGTAGGCGACGATCGACTCGTCGAGCCCGCCGACCTGCGTCCACGCCACGCGGCGGAAGGCGCCGGCGGCGCCGGCCGGCCCGGTGAGCGCGGGGCCCGCGCCGTGCACGGCGGCGGGGGGGTGGCGATGAAAACGCGGGAAGCCGGCGAGCGTGGGGTCTGCGACGAGCCCGGCGCTGTCGATCTCGCGCTCGCCGGGACGCAGCAGCAGCGCCGCCACCGATCCCAGCCGCGGACGCCCGGCGAACGGCGCGAGCAGGCGCTCGAGGAAGTCCGGGCGGGCGTCGACGTCGTTGTTGAGCATCACCACGAGCTCCTCGTGTCCGGCGGCGACGGCGGCGTTGCAGGCGACGGGGAAGGGCATGTTGCGCTCCATCCGCACCACCGTCACCTCGGGGTAGCTCTCGGCGAGCCGCTCCGCCGTGCCCTGGTCGCAGCCGTTGTCGCAGACGGTCACGCGGTGCGCGAGCGTCTGGCGGCGCAGATGATCGAGGCAGCTGCTGGTCAGCTCCCAGCGGCGGTACGCGACGATCGCGACGTCGACCCTGCTCACCGTGTGGCCTCCAATGCGGGAACGGCCTCCGCGGCAAGCGCCTGCCGCCACCACGCAACGGTTCGCGCCGTGCCCTCGGCGAGGCCGATCGACGGGTTCCAGCCGACCTCTTCGCGCAGGCGCTCGACGTCGGCCGTCAATCGCTCGGGCTCCCCTGGGCGCTGCGGGAGCGCGCCGAGCCGCACCAACTCGGGGCGGCCGGCGGCGGCGGCGATCGCGCACACCAGGTCGGCCACCCGCACCGGCTCCCCGGAGGCCATGTTGACCGGTCCCGTGACCTCGGAGGCGAGCAGCGTTGCGAAGGCGCCCCCCAGCTCGGGCGTGTAGAGGTAGTCGCGCACCTGCATCCCGTGCGTGCACGGCACCTCTTCACCGCGCACCAGTGCGCGCGCGACGCCGCTCGCCAGCCGCGCAGGATGCTCGTAGGGCCCGTACACATAGAAGATGCGGCCCCACGCGAGCGCGACGCCGGTCTGTGCAGCCCAACTCTCGGCCACCAAGTGCAGCGAATGCTTGGCTGCGCCGTACAGCGTGGCGGGACGCATGCGCGTGGAGGGGCCAGCGGGAGACGCATCCTCCACGCAGTGCGTGTGATCCTCCCACGCGTACTCCCAGCAGGTGCCCGCGAGCACCGCCCGCCGCCCGCCGCGCTCGCCGAAGGCGCGCAACAACTGCAGGCTGGCATACACCCAGTCGAAGTTCTCGAGCGCGCTCCAATAGGCGCCCGGCTGGGTGTACCAGGCCATGTGCAGCAGGTGGGTCGGCTCGACCTCCGCCACCAGCGTCGCGGCCGCGCCGGGGGCGAGCAGGTCGGCGCGGTGCCAGCGCACCTCCGGCGCGAGCACACGCGGAGCGTCGTCGGGCGGCACGAGGAGCATCGGGTACTCGTCCCTCAGTGGGCGCGAGGTGACCGCGTGCACTTCGAAGCCGGCCGCCAGCAGCGGCGCGAGCGTGTGCCGGCCGATGAAGCCCCCCGCGCCGGTGACCAGCACCCGCGGGCTCATGCGTGCACCGGGTGGAGAGCGTAGTCGGGGTGCGCGCGGTCGCGCACCGACAGGATGCGCCCGCCCGCGGGCGGCTGCGGCCAGCGGATCGCGAACGCGGGGTCGTCCCAGCGCACGCCGCGGTCGGCCTCGGGGGCGTAGGCGGCGCTCGTCTGGTAGTGCACCTCGCTGTCGTCCTCGAGCGTCTGAAAGCCGTGCGCGCAGCCCTCGGGGACGACCACGCACAGCCTGTTGTGCGCGCTCAGCTCGACTCCGACCCAGCGCCTGTGGGTGGGCGAGTCGGGCCGCAGGTCGACCGCGACGTCGAACACCCGCCCCTGCGCGCAGCGCACGAACTTGCACTCCGCGTGCGGGGCAAGCTGGTAGTGCAGCCCGCGCAGCGTTCCCGCCTGCGGGTTGAAGGAGTTGTTGCACTGCACCACGCGCGGGTCGAGGCCGTGGGCGGCGAACAGCTCGGCGTCGAACGTGCGCGTGAAGGAGCCGCGCTCGTCGACGAACGGCTCGAGCTCGACCACCACCACCCCGGACAGCTCGGTCGGCCTGAAGATCACGACCAGATCCTCCAGGGGGCGTCGCCGGCGGCCCACAGCTCCTCGAGCTGGATGCGGTCGCGCAGCGTGTCCATCGCCCGCCAGAAGCCGCGGTGGCAGTAGGAGGCGAGCTGTCCCTCGCCGGCGAGCCGGCGCAGCGGCGCGTCCTCCCAGGTGGTGGCGTCGCCCTCGACGTAGCCGCCCACCGCGGGCGAGAGCACGAAGAAGCCGCCGTTCAGCCAGGCGCCGTCCCCGCGCGGCTTCTCCTGGAAGCGCTTCACGCGCGTGCCGTTCAGCTCGACCGCGCCGAAGCGCCCGGGCGGCTGCACGGCGGTGATCGTGGCGAGCGCGCCCTGCTCGCGGTGGCGGGCGACCAGCGCGGTGATGTCGATGTCGGCGAGGCCGTCGCCGTAGGTGAAGCAGAAGTCCTCGCCGTCCACATACGGCAGCGCCCGCTTCAAGCGCCCGCCCGTCATCGTCCCCTCACCCGTGTCCAGCAGCGTCACCTTCCACGGCTCGGTGCCGGAGCGGTGGACCTCGACGTCGCCGCCGCCGAGGTCGAAGGAGATGTCGGATGTGTGCAGGTGGTAGTTGGCGAAGTACTCCTTGATCAGGTAGCCCTTGTAACCGAGGCAGATCACGAACTCCTCGACGCCGTGGGCGGCGTAGATCTTCATGATGTGCCAGAGGATCGGCTTGCCGCCGATCTCGACCATCGGCTTGGGGCGCACCGTGGTCTCCTCGCTGAGCCGCGACCCCCTGCCACCGGCGAGGATCACGGCCTTCATCGAGTGCGTACGGGCGCGTGCGCACGCGCCCCGCGGAGCCTGATTGCCAACATGGCAAATCAAGCTAACAAGACGCTTCCGAGTGGTCGAGCGGCGCCAGGCAGCCCGTTCACCCACGCGGCGCAGGCGGGCGCCGCGTGTTTCTGATGGCGGCACGACGCCTCGCCCGAGCGCGGAGCGCACCCGCCTGTATTGTGTTTTTGATGGTGGCCTGGACCGGGACGCGCGTGCTGTTCACCGGCGCGCAGGGCTTCATCGGCTCATGGGTCACCGAGCGGCTGCTCGACGAGGGCGCCGCGGTGCACGTGCTCGACAGGCCGCCGTCGGAGCCCTCGCGCTTTCGCCTGCGCGGCCTGCACAAGCGCTGCACGCCGGTGGCGGCCGACCTACTCGATCCGGCGTCGCTGCGCCGGGCGCTCGACGAGCACGGCGTTGAGGCCGTGTTCCATCTCGCGGCCACCGCGATCGTGGGCTCCGCGACCAGCTCGCCGCTGAGCACCTACGAGGTGAACGTGCGCGGCACCTGGAACCTGCTGGATGCGTGCCGCACCGCCGCGCAGCCGCCGCGGCGGATCGTGGTGGCGTCCACCGACAAGGCGTACGGCGCGCACGAGCAGTTGCCCTACCGCGAGGACCACGCGCTGCAGCCGCGCTACCCCTATGACGTGTCGAAGGCGTGCGCCGACTTAATCGCGCGCTCCTACGCCCACACCTTCGGCCTGCCGGTCGCGGTGACGCGCTT
>DATMMB010000343.1:0-7625 GCA_035569895.1 Solirubrobacteraceae bacterium
AGCGCCAGCGCAACCCCACCGACGACCTCACCAGCGTGCTCGTGCACGCCGAAGTCGACGGCCAGCGCCTGGAGGAGCACGAGGTGGTGATGGGCTTCTTCCTGCTGATCCTCGCCGGCAACGACTCGACGAAGGCAACCTACTGCAGCGGCATGCGCGCGCTGATGGAAGACCGCTCGCAGCTGCGACTGCTGCTGGAGGACCCTTCGCTGATCCCGAGCGCCGTGGAGGAGTCGCTGCGGATGTTTCCCGCCTTCCTGCACTTCCGCCGCACCGCCACCTGCGACACCGAGCTGCACGGCCAGCAGATCCGCGAGGGCGAGAAGGTGGTGATGTGGTACGTCTCTTCCAACCGCGACGAAACCCGCTACGAGGACCCCGACCGCTTCGACGTGCGCCGCAACCCCACCCACCAGGCGTTCGGCGCCGGCGGACGGCACACCTGCCTCGGCCTCGCGCTCGCGCGGCTGGAGCTGCGGGTCATGCTCGAGGAGACGCTGAAGCGCTACCCCGAGATCGCGCTCGACGGGCGGGCGGGCGGGCCTCAATTCGTGGAATCGCTGTTCATCAACCAGCTGAAGACGCTGCCCGTGCGGCTGGGGGCGCGGGCGTAGCGAACGCGAGCGTAGGCACCGTCGGCGACCGCCGGGGCTGGGTCGCGTGGCCGAGTCCCGGCCGAAGATCAGGTGGTGAACCCCGGCCGAAGATCAGGCGGTGAAGAGCCCGGGCCGCAGGCGAACGAGCCTAGGGATAGGCACCCTACGATGAGGCACGTCTGTGCGGCCGGCCGTGCGCCTGCTTGCGGCGCTTGTGCCGCCTCTTGGACTTGCCTTTCCTGTGGGGCTTCGCTTTCTTGTGGGGCTTCGATTTCGTTTCGCCGGTCGTCACGGCGGGCACTTCGCTGGGGAATTCGACCTGCGGTGTGGCCACCAGCGGCGGCGCGGACGGCTGGATGAGGGGACCCGGGTAGGCGGGGGTCGTGAACACGGCGTCCACGCCGTAGCTCGTGCCCGTCTGGTTGGTGGCGTACACGCGATAGTGGTAGGTGGTGCCGGGCTGCAGTTCGCTCAGGTGCAGGGCGATCGTCTCGGTGCTCGCGCCGCTCTGCTGGCCGACGACGATGTCGGGGCCGTATTCGCCCGCTTGCGCCCCGGTCTGCACGCCGTAGCTCGCCTGCGTGCCGGCGCCCTGCACGCTGCCCGTCAGCGTCGCGCTGGTCGGCGTCACTTCCGTAGCCGCTCCCGTGCTGACGACTGGCGCCGTCGGTTCCACCGCGCACGCCCGCGTCGCGAGCACACCGCACGCCGCGAGCGCCACGAGCACGGCGCGCATGCTCAGAGCGAGCCGATGGGCCGCGCCATCGGTGAGGTGCCGGATCATCTCGGCGACCCTCATCGTCCGTGCCTGCCGTGGGTGTTGACGCGGCGGGCGTGGACGTGGACGCGGCGGGCGTGGACGCGGCGCGAGCGCTGGCCCCGGTGGTGGTGATGCCGGCGCTTGGCGGGGTCCCCCCGCTTGCCCTTCGGGCAGCCGGTGACGGCGATCTGGGTCGATCGTTTGAACGCGGCGCCGTTCTGCCCCGCGAATTCGTTGGGGATCACGAGCGGGCCCTGGCAGAGATTGCCGTTGGCGGTAAGCGCGGAATCCGGTCCGGCCGGCAGGATCATTTCGAAATAGGTGACGAACACGTCAGGGATCGTCGCAAACGTCGAGCTCGTGATCCCGGCTTTGCTGATGAACGTTTCGCCGTGCAGATCGATCCTCACGCCGTCGTTCTGCAGGACGATCACCAGTTCGGGGAATTTCGAGGCGCCATATGAGACGAAGTACGCCGGGCCGGCGAAGGCGCCCGCGACCAGCGGCGTGCTCGTGCGGGCGACGCCAACGAGCGAGCCGGGGGGGCACCCGGCCGGGTTGGATTCGAACGTCGCGACGCTGCACGCCTTCTGCAACGTGCTCAGGCGGGCGGAGAGCTTTTTGGGCAGTTCGACCTCGACCTTCCAGGCGACGGTATCGGTGGACGGGTCGGTGATCTTCACGTACAGGCTCGTGCCGTCGATCCTCGATGTCTTGGCGGGGGTGGACACCGCGAATGTGGGGGCGAACGTGAACCCGCCGCAGTTGCTCGCCTGGAACGGCGAGGTGATCGACGCAGTGGCGTTTTGAACGCTCGCCAACGTGCTCGTGACCTGCAGCGCGGCACAGCTGGAGGGGTTGGTGATGAAGTCGGGTCGGTCGAGCGCCAGCTGGATCAGCCTCAGCTGGAGCGGGATGCCGTCCAGTGCGCTGGGGAGCGGGTCGCTCGTGACGGTGAGCACGGCGGTCCTGGGGTTGACATTCACCGCAGCCCTCACCACCAGCTCGCCGGCGCCGTTGGTGCCCGCGAGGGTGTAGGGGCCCACCCTCGCCGGGATGACGATCGACAGGCCGAAGGGAGCGCCCTTGTACGGGCCGGTGAAGAACACCTGGCCGCCTTCCACCGACGCCGGATCGGTGCCCGGCCCCATCTGGACGGCGGCGTGACCGATCAGGCTCCCCGCGGGACACGTGCCCGCGCTGGCCTGCGCTTCGCCGCACAGCGGCACCGAGGAGATGTTCGGGAGCAGCCCTTCGGGCAGGGTGGTTTGGATCGCCGAGATGTACTCGTCCGCGTCCGCGCGGCCGAAGGAGAACGTGAGCGGGTCATAGCCCAAGGCCTGGCCGCTCGCGGCAGCCACCGCGGCGGTCGGGTGAAACTGCGGGGTGATGCAGCCTTCGGTGACGCTGAATTCGTTTGCGAGGAATTCCGGCGCGGACGAAGCGCCCGAGGGCACCAGCGTGAGGTCGCTGCTCGCCTGACCACACGTCCGCGGGTTTGCCAGCAGCGCGTGCTGGCCGCCGTTCAGCGACAGCTTCAGATCGACGAACTGCACCGGCGGGAGCTGTTCGAAGGAGACGGTGAGCTGGTCCGTCTGCTGGTCGATCTCGCCGATCCCTTCGAGCTTGATCGGTACCGCCGGCTCGCCGGCGTCCACCTGCACGAGCAGCCGCACCATCCGGCCGGACTGCGCGTCGGCGGGAGTACAGATCCCACCCGCCCCGCAGGACGGTTCGCCCAGGAACACCTGCCCCTGCTGCGGTTCGGAGTGCGCGGAAGCTTCGAGCAGCGCCGTCCCCACCTGCGAGTCGAGCGGGCACGTCGCCGCTTCGCTCGATTCGAGCGCGAACTGCTCCTTCGAGCACGTTCCCAACCCGCCGCCGGCGGCGGGGGAGATCACGGCTCCCTGTGGCAGCGTCACGCTCATTTGCTTGACGCCGGTACCGCCGCTCGCCGGTATGCTCAAATTGAGCGTGTAGCCCGCGGGCGCGCCGGCTGCCAGCGTGTCGGGCAGCATCGAGAAAGAGGGGCTTTCCGCCGCATCCGCCTGTGTGGCGATCGCGAAACCGAGGAGCAGCATGCTCGCCAGCATTACGCCCAGACACCGCCTACGTCCCGCTGCGCTCATTCGATCACCGCTCCTTTCCCTTCGGCGACGTTGCCCTGATATACATACATACAGTATGCATGTTACAGGGATGCAGCCGGTATGTCAAGCTGCCGCGATGCCGGGACCGAAGGCGAAGCAATCAGAGGCGACGCGCGCAGCGCTGATCGCAACCGGACAGAGGCTGTTCGGAACGCAAGGGTACGCGGCAGTGAGCACCGAGGAGATCGTGCGCGCGACCGAGGTGACGCGCGGAGCGCTGTACTACCACTTCACCAGCAAGCTCGATCTCTTCCGCGCGGTTTACGAAGAGGTCGAGCGCCAACTCGTCGAGCTGATAGCGACCTCGGTGATGGCATCGGCGGAGGACCCTCTGCAGTCGTTGCACGTGGGTGCGCAGGCGTTCCTGGACGCCTCCGAAGACCCGGCTGTGCAGCGAATCGTCCTCCTGGACGCCCCCTCGCTGCTCGGCTGGGAGCAATGGCGGACGATCGGCCTGCAATACGGCCTGGGTCTCGTGGAGGCAACCGTGAAGGCCGCCATGGAAGCGAATCTGATCGTCTCCCAGCCGGTGCGCCCACTGGCCCATCTCCTGCTCGGCGCGCTCGACGAGGGCGCGATGCTGGTGGCACGCGCCGCAGACAAAGGCAAGACCCGCGAGGAAGTCGGCTACTCCGTGACCCAGTTGCTCGACGCGCTCCGCCCACACGTTTGAGCCCGTCCCGTTCAGCTCCTTTCCGGAGAAGCGCCGCCACCTCTCACTTGCTTCCTCTCCTTGGATGACGGTGGCCTCGTTCCATGTTCCACGGCTCGGAGCTCAGAGATCGCTGCACGCGCGGCATCGCGGCAAGCGAAGACTCTGCCTTCCAAACACTGCTCCAGACGCCTCAAACGCAGCAATGTTGCGCAGACCAACGGTCCATTACTCGGGGACCAGACCAAACGGTCCATTATTTTGGAGCCACACCAAACCACCCACAAGGAGGCTCGACCATGAGCACCGACAACAGCGCCGGCCGCGTCGCGGTCATCACCGGCGCGTCCTCCGGGATCGGCGAGGCCACGGCACGGGCGCTCGCCGCCGACGGCCATCGCGTCGCGTTGCTCGCGCGCCGCGCAGAGCGCATCGATGAGCTGGCCGCCGAGCTCGGCGAGGGCGCGCTGGCGATCGCCGCGGACGTCACCGACCGCGACTCGCTCGTCGCGGCGGCCGCTCGTGTGCAGAGCGAGCTGGGCGGCGCCGACATCCTCGTCAACAACGCCGGCGTAATGCTGCTCGCGCCGTTCACCTCAGCGCAGCGCGCCGAGCACCGGCGGATGGTGGAGGTCAACTTGCTCGGCGCGATCGTCGCCACCGAGGTGTTCCTCGATCAGCTGCGCGACGGCGACGGCGGCGATCTCGTGAACATCTCCTCCGTGGCGGGACGCACGGCGCGGCCGGGCAATGCCGTGTACGCCGCCACCAAGTGGGGACTCAACGGCTTCTCCGAGGGTTTGCGCCAAGAGCTGCAGCCCGACATCCGGGTGACGGTGATCGAGCCCGGCGCGGTGGCGACCGAGCTGATCGACCACATCACCGATGCCCCCACCAAGCAGGCTGTGACGGCGTTCGTGCGCGACCTGGCGATCACCTCGCAGGACATCGCCGAGGTGATCGCGTTCGCGGTGTCGCGCCCGCAACGGATGACGCTCAACGAGATCCTCATCCGGCCGACGGCGCAGACAGGCTGACGCGGAGAGGCCCGGGGCGCTCTGATCGCACGAGAGCAGGCCGGTGCCGTCGGCGGGTCAGGCTCGCGATTCCGTGCGCCAACACGGCCGCTTGGAACGCGGGTCCACGTCCCGATAGTGGCGTAGGTCCGCACGAGCCCGGCCTACGAGCCGGGCCTACGAGCCCGGCCTACCGCAACGCACGCGCCCGGCGCCCGCACCACCCCGGGCGCCACCAGTTGAGATCCCCGAGCAGGCGCATCAGCGCCGGCACGAGCAGGCTGCGCACGATCGTGGCGTCGATCAGGATCGCGGCGGCGATGCCGAAACTGACCTCCTTCACTTCGACCGCCTGCGAGGTGACGATGCTGCCGATCGCGACGCACAGCATCAGCGCGGCGGCGGTGATGATCCGCCCGGTGCGCTCCAGCCCGAGCGCGATCGCCTGCTGGTTGGGGAGGCCCGCGCGGTGCAGCTCGCGGATGCGGTCTAGCACAAACACGCCGTAGTCGGTGGACAGGCCGAGGACGACAGCGAGCATCACAACCGGCTGGGTGATGTCGATCGCCCCGGGGTCTTCGTAGCCCAGCACCCCCCGCAGGTGACCGTGCTGGAAGACGAGCACGATAATCCCGTACGCCGCGCCGACCGTCAGAGCGTTCATGATCAGCGTCTTCAGCGGCAGGATCGCCGAGCCGGTCATCAGGAACAGCGCGATCATGGTGACGGCGACCACCAGCGCCGCGCCGAACGGGAGGTTCGCCGCGAGGCTCTGCTCGAGGTCGACAAAACTCGCCGTCTGCCCGGTCAGCGCGACGGGGAAGGGCGCCCGCAGCGCCTGGATCCGGCCGACGAGCCGCTGGGAGGCGGCGCTGAGCGCGCGCGTCGCGGGCGTGAGCTCGAGCAGCTCGAGCCTCCTGGACAGGCGTACCGGTGGGGCGAGCGAGGCGACGCCCGGCAACCGCTGAAGCTGCGCGCGATAGCGCCCCAGCGCCTGCCCGTGCGCTCCGGTGGCGAGGATCAAGACATTCTGGGAGGGGTCCGCGGGGAAGTCGCGCCGCAGCGCGTCGCTGACCTGCCGGGGGCCCGCGGTGCGGGGCAGCGTGCTCGCGTTGGAGCTGGTCAGCGTGATCCCGAGCACGGGCGAGGCGAGCACGATCAACGCCGCGGCGGCGGCGAGCGCGACGGGCACGGGGCGGCGCATCACGAACTGCGCCAAGCGGTACCAGCGCCCCTCCTGCGCGGACTTTGGGGTGTTGTGCGTCGCGGATGCCTGCAGCCACGCCGGCGCCAGCGCGTTGACGCGGTGGCCGAGGAGCGCCAGCATCGCGGGCAGCACCAGGATCGCCGCGACGCACGTCAACAGCACGACCACCGCGCCGCCGAGCCCCATCGAGAAGAAGTAGGGCTGCGGGAACACGATCAGCGCGGCGAGCGTGGCGGCGACCGTGCCTGCGCTGAAGCACACCGTGCGGCCGGCGCTTGCCATCGTGCGATGCAGCGCCGCGGGCGGATCGCCCGGCGTGGCGGCGAGCTCCTCGCGGTAGCGGGAGACGATCAGCAGGCTGTAGTCGATCGCGAGGCCGAGCCCGAGCGCGCTGACGAGGCTCAACGTGAACACCGAGATCGCCGTCACGCCACTCGCCACGCGTAGCGCAAGCTCGGTCAGCAGGATCGAGAGGCCGCCCAACGCGAGTGGCAGCAGCCCCGCGACCAAGCCGCGGAAGAACACCAGCAACAGCAACAGCAGGATCGGCAGCGCGATCAGCTGCGCACGGCGCAGGTCGCGTTGCACGGTTTCACCCCCCCACACAAATGCGAGATCGGTGCCGCCGAGCGTCAGGCCGGGCGTGTGCCGCAGGCGGGCGGACAGACCCTTCGCCGCCTGCTGGTGGTGCTTGGCCGAGCCCTGGCGCAACCACACCGCCAGGTAGGTCATCCGCGCGTCGCGCGAGACGAGCGCGCGCGCGTCGCCGCCGTCGAGGAAGCTTCGCACCCGGCCGACCTCGGGGTCGGCCGCGATCGCGCGTTCGACCCGCCGCACGCGGGCAACCCCCGCCGGCGTATACACGCCGGTCGGCGCCCGCACGAGCGCGAGCACCCCCGCGTCCAGCTCCAGGCCGCTCGCCCGTTCGATCGTTTGCGCCGCCGCGGCGCTCGGGGTAGCGGCACCGGCCGCTTCGTAGGGCTCAAGCCGGTTGCCGACGCCCGCGCCCAGCACCGCCGCGACGCCACCGAGCGCAAGCGTCGCGAGCAGGATCGGGCGCGCGCGGCGCAGCACGAGGCCGCTGAGGCGTGCGAGCACCGGAGAGGACCTGCTGCTGCTGCTGCTGCCGACGCCGCCGCTGCCGCCGCTGCCGCCGCGGCTGCCGCTGCCGACGCTGTCGCTGCTGCTGCTGCTGCTGCCGCCGCTGCCGCTGCCGCTGGTGGCCGGGCTCGGGTCCGAGCTCG
>DATMMB010000344.1:0-9044 GCA_035569895.1 Solirubrobacteraceae bacterium
GACCACGGGCGCGGCGTCGCCGGGGTGAGCCCGCGCGCCGGTGGGCGTACGATCTTGACGTGAGCGACGAGCACCGGCCCGACGCCGACACTCCCGCGCAGTCATCGCCGCTCGGCGCGGAGGCCGTCGCACTGCTGCGGCGGCTGATCTCCTTCGACACGGTCAACCCGCCCGGCAACGAGCTGCCGGCGCAGGAACTGCTGCTCGACCTGCTGGCGGGCGCGGGCTTCGAGTGCGAACTGCTGGGTGCGGTTCCCGAGCGCCCCAACCTCGTCGCGCGGCTGCGTCCCGCGCAGGCCGACCCCTCCCCCTCCTCCTCCCCCTCCTCCCCATCGCCGACGCTCTGCTACCTCGGCCACGTCGACACGGTGCTCGCCGACGCGCGCGAGTGGCGTCACGATCCCTGGTCGGGCGCGCTGGCGGAGGGCTGCGTGTGGGGCAGGGGCGCGCTCGACATGAAGGGGCAGGTCGCCGCCGAGGTCGCCGCCGCCGTGTCGCTGGCGCGCTCCGGTTGGCGCCCCGCCCGCGGCGAGTTGCTGATCGTGGCGGTCGTCGACGAGGAGACCGGCGGCGCGCTGGGGGCCGAATGGCTGACGCAGACCCACCCCGAGAAGGTGCGCTGCGACCTGCTCGTCAACGAGGGCGGCGGCGCCGTGTTCGAATATGGAGGCCCGCCCGCCCGGCGCCGCTACGGCGTGTGCTGCGCGGAGAAGGGCATCTTCCGCTTCACGCTCACGACCGAGGGCGTCGCCGGGCACGCGTCGATGCCGAAGATCGCCGACAACGCGCTGCTGAAGATGGGGCCGCTGCTCGCGCGCCTGGCGGAGCGCCAGCCGGCGTACGCGCTCACCGCCGAGCCGGAGGCGTTCCTGCGCGGGGTCGGCGAGAACCCCGCCGACCCCGCCGGCGCGGTTGCCAACATGCTCGCCGCCGACCCGCGCCTCGCGCGCATGTTCGAGCCGATGCTCGGCGTCACGTTCGCTCCCACCCGGATCAAGGCGTCGGAGAAGATCAACGTGATCCCCTCCCGCGCGGAGCTGAAAGTGGACTGCCGCGTGCCGCCGGGGCTCGGCGAAGACGAGGTGCTGCGCGGGATCGGCGAAGTGCTCGGCGAGGACGGCTTCCGCGTCGATTTCACCGAGCGAGTGGTCGGCAACCGCTCGCCCGTGGAGTCGCCGCTGATGGACGCGATCGCCGCGTGGGTCGCCGCGCGCGACCCCGGCGCGGAGGTGGTGCCGGTGATCCTGCCGGGCTTCACCGACTCGCGCCACTTCCGCACCACGTTTCCGGAGTGCGTGGCATATGGCTTCTGCCCCCAGCGCCACCAGTCGCTGTTGGAGAGCATGCCCTTGATCCACGGCGCCGACGAGCGCATCGACGCGCGCGATGTCGCGTTCGCGGCGGAATTCTTCGCCGACCTGGCGCGTTCTGTGCTCGGATAGGGCGCCGCGCGAGCGCCGCCGCCGGGCGCGCAGGGTTTCCCATGCGCGGCGTCGCGCGGCGTACCGATCGTCGAGCAGATGCGCTCGACTGGTCGGGGAGCGCACGATCGGCGCCGCTGGTGGTGCCGTAGCTTCTAGGTACGGCATAATGCGGACAGCTTGAGCCAAGGACGGTGACTGGAGTGACGGGCACGGAGGTGAACACGGTGGCCGGGCATGTGGTAGCCAGGCATGCGGCGGCCAAACATGTGGCGGCTGCCTCAACCTCCGGCCTGAGACACGCGAAGGCCACGACCGCCGTGACGCATACGGCGCTCGTCCACGCCGCGCTCACGCGACAGTCGGTTGCGGCTGCGCCGCACACGTCGATCGTCGAACAGATCCAGAGCTGGGCGCTCAACTGGGAGCCGGTTGTCGCGATCCTGTTCTTCGTCGCGCTCATCTACCTGATGACGCGCATGCTGAAGGTGATGCCGCGGGTCAAACCGCAGCAGATCAAGCCCTCCTCCGAGCAGTCGGTCGGCTGGGAGGACATCGCCGGCGCCGACGACGCGAAGGCGGAGCTGCAGGAGATCGTCGAGTTCCTGCGCGACCCCGCGCGCTTTCGCAAGCTCGGCGCGAAGGTGCCGCGTGGGATCCTGCTGCACGGCCCGCCCGGCACCGGCAAGACGCTGCTCGCGAAGGCGGTCGCGCACGAGTCGGGCGCGCAGTTCTTCGCGCAGTCGGCCGCCGCCTTCGTGGAGATGTTCGCCGGCCTTGGCGCCGCGCGCATCCGCCGCCTGTTCGCGATCGCGCGCAAGCACGAGCCGGCGATCATCTTCATCGACGAGCTCGACGCCGTCGGCGGCCGGCGCGGGATGGACATCTCCGGCGAGAAGGACCAGACGCTCAACCAGCTGCTCGTCGAGATGGACGGCTTCTCCTCCAGCGGGCAGCTGGTGGTGATCGCCGCCTCCAACCTCCTGGAGAAGCTCGACCCGGCGCTGCTGCGCCCCGGGCGCTTCGACCGCCAGGTGTTCGTCGCGCCGCCCGACGTGAAGGCCCGCGAGGGGATCCTCGCCGTGCACACGCGCGACAAGCCGCTCGCCGACGTCGACCTCGCGGCGGTCGCGCGGCAGACCTCCGGCCTGACCGGCGCCGACCTCGCGAACATCTGCAACGAGGCCGCGATTCGCGCGGCGCGGCGGGAATCGCGGCGGATCACCACCCGCGACTTCGACGGCGCCCTGGAGCGGGTGATCGCCGGCGTGCAGTCCCACCGCGTGCTGAACGCCCACGAGAAGCGCGTGGTCGCCTACCACGAGGCGGGGCACGCGCTGTGCGGCGAGCTGCTGCCCTCGGTCGACCGCGTGCACCGCATCTCGATCGTGCCGCGCGGGCGCGCGCTGGGCTACACGCTCAACCTGCCGGCGGAGGACCGCTACCTGAAGACGCGCGAGGAGCTGCTCGACTACGTGACGGTGCTGCTCGGCGGGCGCGTCGCCGAGCAGGTGGTGTTCGGGCAGGTGACCACCGGCGCATCGGACGACCTCAAGCGCGTGGCGGAGATCGCCCACTCGATGGTGCACGACTTCGCGATGGGCAACGCCGCCGTCGGGCGCTCCCCCGAAGGCGACGTGCGCCTCTCGGAGACCACGCTGCGGATCCGCGACGAGGAGCGCCAGGACCTGATCGAGGAAGGCCGCCGCGCGGCGCTGAAGCTGATCGTCGCCCACCGCCGCGAGCTGGACGCGCTGGCGGGCGAGCTGCTGGAACGCGAGGTGCTCGACCGCGAGGCGATCGACCGGATCATGGCGGGCGTCCCCCGTTTGGAGCGCGCCCCCGGGGTGGGGCTGCGAGTGGTCGCCGCCAGCGCGTTGGAGCAACCCGCGGGCGGCGAGTCCCCGAAGGTATAGGCGGCTGGTGGTCGCTATAGGCGGCTGGCGGTTGCGGCGGCTGGCGGTCGCGTCTGTGCAGCTGCACGCGCGTCTCTCGCTCGCCTCCGCGCATCGCCATGCTGCGCGCCCGTCGCCGGCCCGCCGGCGCGGATAGACTCCGACGGGTGTTCGACCGCATCGACCACATCGGGATCGCCGTCGTCGACCTCGAGGACGCGCTGGAGCTGTGGGGCGGCGCCTTCGGGCTGGAGGTCTCCCACCGCGAGGTGGTGCAGGAGCAGGGCGTCGAGGCAGCGCTGCTGGACATCGGCGAGAACCACGTCGAGCTGCTCGCCCCCCTCGGCCCCGACACCCCCGTCGGCAAGTTCCTCGCCAAGCGCGGCGCCGGGCTGCACCACGTCGCCTACCAGGTGTCCGACATCGAGTCGGCGCTCGCCGAGCTAGCGGACGCGGGAATGCAGCTGATCGACAAGACCCCCCGGATCGGGGTCGGCGGCACGCGCGTGGCGTTCCTGGAGCCGAAGTCCACCGGGCGCGTGCTGGTGGAGATCGTCGAGCCGGCCCACCACGCCGGCCACGGCGCGATCGACTCGACCGCCGAGGAGGTCGTCCACTGATGGCCGCTCCGTTCGATTTGACCGTTGCGGAGGCTCGCTGATGGCCGCTCCGTTCGATTTGACCGCTGCGGAGGCTCGCTGATGGCCGCCCCCAGCCGCGTGAGCGTCGGCTTCCAGGGCGGCCAAGTGCTCGCGCTGCGCGTCAGCGACGAGCAACTGCAGACGCTCTACAAGCAGCTCGGCTCCAGCGGCTGGCACGAGCTGGAGACCGAGGACGGCCCCGTCCGCCTCGACCTCGCGCAGGTGGTGTACGTGCGCGTCGAGGGGGACGATTCGAAGGTCGGCTTCGGGGTCTAGGCGGCCCGCTTGCCGCGCCATCGGTGCCGGTTTCGCCAGCACGCCGCGCGGGGCGGGTCGGTCTCGATCGTGTTTGCCGCGCTTGCTCACCGAACTTCGTAGAGCCATGACCGTCGACGAGCGCATCCTGCGGTGGGCACGGACCTGCTGCCATACCACCGAGACCGAGCGCACGGTCGCCCGTTTCTCGCGGATCGGCGAGCACGGCGCGGTGTGGCTCGTGCTCGGCGCGGCCGGCTGGACACTCGACGGCGCGCGCCGCGACTGTTGGGCGCGCGCGGTCGCCACGGTCGCCGGCACGTTCGCGCTGAACACGGCACTGAAGCTCGCGATCCGCCGCCCTCGCCCCGAGCTGCCGGGCCTGCCGCCGCTCACCTCGACGCCGACGCGGCTGAGCTTCCCGAGCGCCCACGCCGCCACCTCGTTCGCCGGCGCGCGTGTGTACGCCCGCTTCGGGTTGCCCCCGGGGCCGCTGTATGCGCTTGCCTGCGCGCTCGCGGCGTCGCGGCTGTACCTCGGCGTGCACTACCCCTCCGACGTGCTCGCGGGGGCGCTGCTCGGCACGACGGTCGCCGCCGCGGGAGCGTAGTCGGGATGCGCGGTCCCGCCACACACAGCCCGGCCGCCGGCCACGGATGGCCGGCGCACGCACGGCGCGACGCACCCGCCCGCCCGCGCGGACGATCCCCCAATACCCTCCCCTCATGAGCACGCGGATCGGCATCGTCGGGCTGCCCAACGCCGGCAAGTCCTCGCTTTTCAACGCGCTCACCAAAGCCGGTGCGGAGGCGGCCAACTACCCGTTCACGACGATCGAGCCCAACGTCGCGGTGGTGCCGGTGCTCGATCGGCGGCTCAATGAGGTCGCGGCCACGGTGGGTGCATCGGAGTTGGTGTACGACACGATCGACTTCCACGACATCGCCGGCCTGGTGGCAGGCGCCTCGCAGGGCGAGGGGCTCGGCAACCGCTTTCTCGCCAACATCCGCGAGACGGACGCGATCGTGCACGTGGTGCGCGCCCACACCGACGCCGGCGTGGTGCACCCCGAGGGGGAGGTGAGCCCGCTGCGCGACATCGAGACGATCGAAGCCGAGCTGGCGCTCGCCGACCTCGAGCAAGCTGAACGCCGTGTGGACCGGGTGGCGAAAACGGCTCGCGGCGGCGACCGCGCGGCGGCGGTCGAGGAGGCATGGCTGCACGAGGTGCTCGCAGCCCTGCAGGGCGGGCGCCCCGTGCGCACCGTGCCCGTCCCCGAGGAAGCCCCCCACGCCGCCCGCGACCTCGGCTCGCTCACCTCCAAGCCGGTGCTGTTCCTCGCCAACGTCGACGAGGGCGCCGACGAGGTCCCTGCCGCGATCGCCGCCCACGCCGCCGCCCAGGGCGCGGGCGCGGTGGCGGTATCCGCCCGCATCGAGGCGGAGCTCGCCGAGCTCGACGAGGAGGACGCCGCGGCGATGCGTTCAGAGCTCGGCGTCAGTAAATTGGATTCCCACCCGCCCCTGCAGCGCGTGGTGGGCGGCGCCTTCGCGCTTCTGCACCTGATCGCCTTCTTCACCGCCGGCGAATCCAAGCCGGCCCAGTCGTGGCATCTGCGCGACGGTCTCACCGCCTGGCACGCCGCCGGCGAGATCCATTCCGACATCCAGCGGGGCTTCGTCCGCGCCGAAGTGATCGGCTGGAAAGACCTCGTCGACGCTGGCGGCTATGCGGGGGCGCGCGAACGCGGCACGCTGCGCTTGGAGGGGCGCGACTACGCGATGCGGGATGGGGATGTGATCACGGTGAAGTTCACGCCGTAGCCGCCAACCGCTCCGCGAGGCGTTTCATCCCCAGCTCGCGCGCCATCGCCGCGCCCGCCGCGAAATCGGTGGCGCGATCCGGCGGCCGCTGAACGTCGATCGTCACGAGCGTGGCGATCCGCTTGAACGTCAGCAGCTGCTCGGCGTTGTCACGCAGTGCCGTGGCGACTCGCGGACGCTCCGGCGTCACACCCAGCGGCGCCAACCCCTCCTCCGACCACCCGACCGCGCGCAGCGCGCCCTCCAGCGAGCCATGCCGGCGCAAGAGTTCCGCGGCGGTCTTCGCGCCGATTCCCGGCGCGCCGGGCAGCCCGTCGGAGGGGTCGCCGCGCAACGCGATGAAGTCGGGCACCAGCTCGGGGCCGATGCCGTAGCGCTCGCGCACGTGCTCCGGTCCTATCTCCCGCGGCCTGCCGTCTTTGCCGATCTCGACGACCGCCGCGCGCTCCTCCACGGCCTGGAAGAGATCGCGGTCGGCGGTCATCAGCAGCGCCCGGCCGCCCGCCTCCGTCTCCACGCGGGAGAGCGAGAACATCGCGTCGTCCGCCTCTAGGTCGGCGCTCTCGAACACCGTCCAGCCGAGGCTCTCCAGCAGCCGCGGGGCGAGTTGCCATTGGCGCGCAAGCTCCTCCGGCATCGGGTCGCGGTGGGCGTGGTAGGCGGGGTACAGCTCAACGCGATAAACCGCCTGCTCGGCGCCCATGCACGCCGCCACCGCGCGCGGCGCCCACGCCTCGACGGCGGACAGCAGCGCATTGACGGTCCCCAGCAGCGCGTTGACCGGCTGGCCCTCGCCGTCGACGATCGACTTCGGCAGCGCGAAGCACGCGCGGTACAGCAGCCACGGCACGTCGGCGATCAGCAGCGGGCGGCTCACGGTTGGAGCGTACGTCGCACGTCGCAGATGCGCCTCCTCGCCGCCGACGCCGCACCACGACGCCCGGCACCTCTACGGGGGTGTCGTCCCGCCGCCTTCGCCGGCGCTCGGGGCGCTGCCGGCGGTGGTGCCCCCTTCGGGGCCGGCCGGCTCGGGGGCCGGCGAGCTGCCGGCCGGCGAGGAGGCGCCGCCCGGCGGGCTGGCTTCAGCCGCCGGCGTCCCCGTTTCCGGGCTCGTGACTTCCGGCGCCACGCCGGTGGGCGCGGTGTAGTGGCTGAGGTCGGGCTCGGCCACCGTGCCACTCGCGGTGCGCAGGCTGAAGTAGGCCCAGGTGTCGTCGAGCCCGAGACGTTCCTCCAATTCGACGCCGCTCACCCGCGTCTCGCCACCGGAGCCGAGCACGTACGCGGCGAGGACGCGGGGGGAGTAGCCGCGGCGCAGCACCTCGATCCCGCGGAAGGCGCCCTTCACCAGTCCGCGCAGCCGGGCGGCCGCCGTGGCAAAGCTCATCGTGAGGCGCCAGCGGTGGCCTTCGCCCTGGTCGTAGGGGTCGGGCACGCCCCGCAGCCACGGCTGCGGGGTGGCGCCGGGGAACGCGTTCTGCACGCTTTCGGTCATCCCGCCGGAGCTGGCGAAGAAGTAGGTGATCGCCGGTTTGCCCGCATAGGCGACCACCTCGCCGGCGGTGGCGGCGACCGCCGCGTTGGTCTGCGCGGTGTGGGCCTTCACGCCGATGTACACCTGCGAGCGGGTGTCGGCGTACACATCGAAGCGCGCGCCGCCGGCGTGGTCGGTGAGCGCGTACGTGCGGCTGGCGACCGCCTGCGCCTCCAACGCCGCCAGCGGCCAGCTGGAGGGCATCTCCGCGCCCACCACCCCGCGCACGTACGTTTCCAGCGGGAGCGTGTGCACCTTCGCGCCGATCAGCACCGTCACCTTCGTCTGCGGCGATACCCTCTCCAGCGCGGTGCCGCTGTAGTAGTGGGCGAGGATCGCCTGGTAGGCGTAGCCGTGCTCGGCGTATCCCAGCGCGCCCTCCTGGCTCATCCCCACTCCGTGCCCGTACCCGGCGCCGGTGACCACGAGCGTGGACGAGGCGGCGGTGGCCCGGGCGGCGTGGGAGCTGGTCGCGGCGGTGGCGCCGGTCAGCGTCACGATCAGCAGAGCCGCCGCGGAGAGTCGCATGTACCCTGAATCGACCGCAACCACCCTGGGCATGAGCGCACGAGGAGCGATGACAGATCACAGTGACGAGCAGGCCGTGCTCGACGGAGTGCCCGCCGAGCTGTTCATCGACGGGCAATGGCGCCCCGCGACCGGCGCGGGGACGCTCCCGGTCGAGGACCCCGCCACCGGCGCGACGCTGATCGAGGTCGCCGACGCGCAGCCCGAGGATGCGCTCGCCGCGCTCGGCGCCGCCGCGGCCAAACAGGCCGAGTGGGGGGCGTGGGCGCCGCGCGAGCGGGGGGAGATCCTGCGCCGCGCCTACGAAGCGCTCACCGCCCGCGCGCAGGAGCTGGCGCTGCTGATGACGCTGGAGATGGGCAAGGCGGTGAGCGAATCGCGCGCGGAGATCGCCTACGCAGCCGACTTCCTGCGGTGGTTCTCCGAGGAGGCGGTGCGCATCCACGGCCGCTACATGGTCAACACCACCGGGAGGGGGCGGATCCTCACGATGCGCCAGCCGCTGGGCCCGTGTGTGTTCGTGACGCCGTGGAACTTCCCGATGGCGATGGGCGCGCGCAAGCTCGCGCCGGCGATCGCCGCCGGCTGCACGATGGTGGTGAAGCCGGCGCAGCAGACGCCGCTGTCGATGCTGATGCTGACGAAGATCCTCGAGCAGGCGGGACTGCCGGGGGGTGTGCTCAACACGATCACCGCTCACCGCTCCGGCGCGGTGATCGAGCCGCTGCTGCGCGACGAGCGCACGCGCAAGCTGTCGTTCACCGGCTCCACCGAGGTGGGGCGCACGCTGATCGAGCAGTCGGCGCAGCAGATCTTGCGCGTGTCGATGGAGCTGGGCGGCAATGCCCCGTTCCTGGTGTTCGAGGACGCCGACCTCGATGCCGCCGTGGAAGGCGCGCTGACGGCGAAGCTGCGCAACGTCGGCGAGGCGTGCACCGCCGCCAACC
>DATMMB010000345.1:0-6789 GCA_035569895.1 Solirubrobacteraceae bacterium
CTCGGAATCCTCCGGCGGCGAACACTCGGGCTCGCTAGTGGGCGCCGTCGTGCACGAAGTCGGCAGCATTGTCGAACACCTGCTGCACTGAGCCCAGCGCGATCGCCCAGTTTGCGGGCCCTACCGCTGATGGTGTCTCAGTCGCTCTGGGCGAGCCAGCAAATGGAGGGTGGGAATGTCTTCTTGCAAGACCAGGTGGTGCCCCAGCTTGGCCGGAACCACGCAGGCCGGCGAGCGCATATAAGGCGTTGGGCGCACCAACCAGATATTGGACCTCTCACTGCGATGTTGGGGACGCCATCACACAGGTCCAGTTCGTGTTTATGCCCCAAACTGAGACACCACCCACGACCATAACCACTTCACAAAATAAAGCTGATAGGCCGAAAAAGTAAACGACACAACACCCCCAGACGGCGACGCCGAGCATGGGCGGCTCCGCGGCGCATAACATTGCCCGCGCGATGGCGGTAACTGATGAGATGCTGCGTGTCGCCGCCGCGCGCACGGCGGCGCTGGCATCCCCCGATCTGAGTGCGCGTCCCCGTCGTAAGGTGGCGGTGCTCGCGTGCATGGACGCCCGCCTCGATCTCTATGCGCTGCTCGGCCTCGAGCGCGGCGACGCGCACATCGTTCGCAACGCCGGCGGCCTCGTCACCGATGACGCGATCCGCTCGCTGAGCGCCTCCCAGCGGCTGCTGGGCACCGAGGAGATCGTGGTGGTGATGCACGAGGGCTGCGGTCTTGACGGAGCCTCCGACGACGAGTTCGCGCGGGAGCTGGCGGCCGACGGCGCATCTCCCCCCTGGCGGCTCGGCGCCTTCGGCGATCTCCACACAACGCTGCGCAACGGACTCCGCCGGCTACGCTCGAGCCCCGAGCTGCCGCACCGCGAGCGAATTCGCGGCTTCGTCTTCGACCCCGCCGACGGGTCGCTACGCGAGTGCGCGGCCAAGGCGGCGCCTGCGGAGATCGAGTAAAGCGGCGCCTGGCCGGGTGGTCGGCGCGCCGGGTAGCTGGTGGGCGGCGCCCGGGCAGTGGTCGCCGCGGCGACCACCATCGGAGGCCCGCCAGAGCCGACGGCCGGAATCGAACCGGCAACCCCCGGTTTACAAAACCGGTGCTCTGCCAGTTGAGCTACGTCGGCGGGATCAAGATCCTACCGAGCTTCTCGAGATCGATCCTACCGGGTGTCTCGAGATGTCTCACCGCGCCGCGGCGAGACGTTCCGGACGGGCGTGCCCGTTGGCGGAGATCAAATCGGAGTAGTCGGGCGGGTCGACGCGCTCGTCGGCGTTCAGGCGCCGCTCGATCTCGCCGAGCAGCACGCCGAACAGCAGATGGCGCCAGGTCGACTGGGCGAGCGCGCGCACGTCGGCGAACGCCGCCGGCAGCTCCTCGCGCGCGGGGTGCACGCGCTCGGCGAGCGCCAGCAGCGGCCAGGTGGCGAAGTTCTCCGCGAGTCCCGCCGCCGGGCCGCGCGCCCACGAGGGCAGCGGCGCGCGGGGCGCCACGTTGGCGTACACCGCGCCGAACACCGCGCCGTTGTGCAGGTGCGCGATCACGCCCGCCAGCGGCCACCAGCGGCCGCGCGTGAACGCCTTGCCGAGCAGTTCCACGTCGTCGAGGCTCGCCCCGAACGCGCGCTTGTCGAGCGGCATCTGCGCTGCCCACACGCCCGCCGCCAGCGCTCCCGCCAGCGCTCCGCGAATCGTCTTGCCGCGATCGATCGCCATCGTGCCCAACTGTAACGGCCGGCGCGGGTCGGCGCGCCCGCGGGTATCTGTAACGTCGGCGTCGTCGGTGGGTATCCAGCGTGTGGGCGCCGTGGGTGGCAGACGCCGGCCGCGGCCGGGAGCTCGACGAAGCTCTACTAGGGTGCGATGAGTGACAGAGTGTGTTACGAACGAGGTGCGGTCAGGCTCGCCCTCCTCGCACGAGCCGCGCGATCCGCCGATGGAGGCGGGCCAGAATCCGCCGCCGGAGGCGAGGAAGCCGAAGGCGCAGCTCGACCGGGAGTTCTCCGAGCTGTATCGCACACATCTGCGCGACGTGTACAGCTACGCCTACTACCGCGTCGGCAACCACCACGACGCCGAGGACCTCACCGAGCAGACCTTCCTGCAGGCCTACCGCCACTTCGAGCGAGCCCAGCGCGAGTCGCGCGGGCGGCCGCTGCGGCCGTGGCTGATCCGCATCGCGCACAACCTCGCCGCCAACCTCTACCGCGATCGCTCGCGCCGCCCCGCCTCGCCGATCGAGGACACCGAGGAGCTGAGCGCCCCGCACACCACCGAGGATCTGGTGGAGAGTCGCGCGGAGCTCGCCGGCGTGCTCGCCGGCGTGCAAAAGTTGCCCGACGATCGCCGCGAGGCCCTGATCATGCGCTTTGCGCTCGACATGGACAATCGTGAGATCGCGCGGGCGCTCGGACGCTCCGACGGCGCCACCAAGGTGCTCATCCACCGCGCCATCAAGCAGCTGGAGGGGCTTGTCGCCGGCGCGCCCGACGGGATGCGCGACGGCGCGAGCGCGTCAACGGACAACCCGGTGAGAAAAGTCTCATGAACGAGGCGGCCCCCAATCTCGAGAGTCTGCTGCGACTGGCGCTACCGCCCGTCGATCCCCCTGACGATCTGATCGGACGGCTCGAGGATGCGCTCACCGGCCTCACCGAGCTGGCCGCCGGTGAGCTCGAGGGGTGGGAGCTCTCGGCGATGCGCGACCCGCGCAACTGGGCGCGCCCCGCCGCTGCGATCGTGGTGGGGGGAGCCGCCGGGATCGCGCTGGTGGCGCTGCGCATCCGCCGCCGCGCGCGGCTCGGCACGGCCGCCGAGGACCGGCCGCAGTAGCGGCGCCATATTTCGATGCGAGGGCCGCCCGGCGGCTCGACTTCCCGGGTGAGGCCGAACTATTCTGTTCTTCGGCTGAGTCCATATGGTAAAAAGGTTGGTGCGGTGTGACGCAGGCACCCTGGTTTGCGTCTTCGCCGCCGCATGTCCATGTCGAACTTGGTTCGCTACAAGCGCTCGGCGGCCGCCTCGGCAATCCTGCGCATACTCGCCGACGGAGAGCTGATGCAGCTGGTGGGCGAGGGCGACCAGGCTGCGTTCGGGGTCGTCTACGAACGCCACACCGGGGCCGCGTTGGCGCTTGCGCTACGGCTGTGCGGCCGCGAGGCCGTCGCCGAGGATGTGGTGCAGGAGGCGTTTTTGTCGTTGTGGCGCAGCGCCGGCGGCTACGACCCTCGCCGTGGCGGCGTGCGCGCGTGGGTGCTCGGCATCGTCCACCATCGCGCGATCGACGCGCTGCGGCGCGGCGTCGTCCAGGAGCGCACGCGGGTGAGCGACGAGGGCATCGCGGAGTGGCTGGAGGCGGCGGAGCTCACCGAGCAGGAGTTCGACCGCCGCGACCAGGCGCGCAAAGTGCGGGCGATTCTCGAGGCGTTGCCGCCCGAGCAGAGCCGCGTGATCGCGCTCGCGTACTACGGGGGCCTCACGCACGCCGAGATCGCCGTGATGCTCGACACGCCGGTGGGGACGATCAAGGGCAGAATGCGCCTCGGCTTACAGAAGATGCGCTCGCAGCTGCGCCCCGGCGAGCGGCCGGCGCGGGCGGTGCGCGGGCACGGCGCGCGGGCACGGCGCGCGGGCACGGGGCGCGGACGCTGACGAGCGGATCAAGGGTGGCGCCCGCGCGGCAATGTGCCCGGCGCCAGGTAGGCTCTGCGTCCGCCGATGCCCACCTGCTACCGCCACCCCTCGCGCGAGACGGCCGTCTCCTGCTCCTCCTGCGGTCGGCCGATCTGCCCCGACTGCATGACGACCACGCAGGTGGGGATGCGCTGCCCGGAGTGCGCTTCCCAGCGCACCAAGGTGGTGCGGATGCGGGAGATGGCCGCCGTGCCGCGCGTCACGTACGCGCTGATCGCGATCAACGTGATCGTGTTCCTCACCGAGCAGGGCCAGTTCACGCTCACCGGCGAGGCGTACGGCAAAGTGGTCGAAGAAGGGTGGCTGTATCGCGCCGCGATCGCCGAAGGCCATCAGTACTACCGCCTGGTGAGCAGCGCGTTCCTGCACGCCGACCTGCTGCACATCGGCTTCAACATGTATCTGCTCTACCTGCTCGGGATGATGCTGGAGCCGGCGATCGGGTCGGTGCGCTTCGCGGCGATCTACATCACCTCGCTGCTCGCCGGCTCGTGCGGCGCGCTGGTGGCCACCGCCTCCCCGAGCCTCGGCGCCTCCGGTGCGATCTTCGGGCTGATGGGCGCCGCGGCGGTGGAGCTGCGCGCGCGGGGGCACTCGGTGATGGAGTCGGGGATCGGCGCGCTGATCATCTTCAACCTGGTCCTTTCGTTCACTCTCGCCAACATCTCCGTCGGCGCCCACATCGGCGGGCTGATCGGCGGCGCGCTGGCGGGCCTCGCCTTCCGCCTGTCGGCGGGCCGCTACGCGCTGGCGCTTGGGCTGCTCGCCTGCGCAGCGCTGTCGGTCGCCGCCGTGGTGGGCGGTCTCGCGGCGGCCCAGGCCACCGGCGCCGGTATCGTCTGAGCAGTGGAGCTCCTCTCCGACGAGCAGATCGCCCAGCGTTTGGCGGACAGCGAATGGGCGCGCGAAGGCGAGGCGATCGTGCGCGACTACAAGCTCGCCGACTTCGCCGCGGCGATCGCGTTCGTCGGCGAGGTGGCGGCGCTCGCGGAGGACGCCAACCACCACCCCGACATCCTCGTGCACGGCTGGAACAAGGTGCGCCTGAGGCTCTCCACCCACTCCGCCGGCGGTGTCACCGACGCCGACTTCGCACTCGCGCGGCGGATCGACGCGCTGGGGTGAGCCGCCGCCGGAGCGCCCGCCGCGGCCGCTGGGCACGGATGCCCAGCGCACGCCGCCGCGTCGAAGCCGCCGGACGCGCGGACGATCCCAACCCAAACGCTGACGACCGCACCCCCTGCTACGGTGAGCGCGTCGGCATTCGATGAACGACGAAGACCAACCACCCCGAAGTAGCGGCGCCCGAGGGCCGATGTCGGCAGGGGCGTGGCAGGGTGGCAGCGGCCGCGCGTGACCGGGCTGAAGCTGATCCTCGCCGTCGTGCTGGTGGCGGTGAACGCGTTCTTCGTGATTGCCGAGTACGCGCTCGTACGCTCGCGGCGCGCGCGGCTGGAGGTGATGCGCGAGCAGGATCTGCGCGGCGCGGCACTGGCGCTGAAGCAGCTGGAAAACATCAACGAGTACATCTCCGCCGTGCAGATCGGCGTGACGATGACCTCGGTCGGGATCGGCGCGCTCGCGACCCCCACGCTCGCGCGGCTGCTGCGCGAAGCGCTCGGCGGCGGCATCTCCCACGACCTGTCGGTGGCGATCGCTGTGGTGGTGGCGTACGCGCTCGTGATCTCCGTGCAGCTGATCTTCGGCGAGATGGTGCCGAAGTTCTACGCGATCGACCGCGCCGAGTCGGTTGCCCGGCGCATCGCGCGTCCGCTGCAGGGCTTCTCCGTGCTGTTCCGCCCGTTCATCCGCGCGATCACGGCGGTGTCCGCGCGGATGCTCAGCGGGTTGGGCGTCGACATGACGCGCCCGCACGGCGGCGGCTCGCCCGATGAGCTGAAGCGGCTGATCGCCGAGTCCTACGCCGGCGGCCACATCGACCCCGGCGAGGCGGGGATGCTCACCGGCGTGTTCCACCTGCACGAGCAGGAGGCGCGCCAGGTGATGACGCCCGCGCCTGCGGTGGTGTCGATCGACGTGTCGCGCGACGTGGAGACCGCGCTCAAGCTGTGCATCTCCTCCGGGCACACGCGCCTGCTCGTCACTGAGGGCGAGGATCGCGATCGCGTGCGCGGCCTCGTGCACGCCTCCGCGCTCGCCCGCCGTCTGATGGACGATGGCCCGCGCGCGTCGCTGCAGGAGGTGGTGCACGACGCGCCGATCGTCCCCGAGACGAAGCCGCTCGACGACCTGCTCGCCGACCTGCAGCGCCAGCGTACCTCGCTCGCCGTGGTTGTCGACGAGTACGGCCGCGTCGCCGGGATCGTCACCGTGGAGGACATCATCGAGGAGGTGGTGGGCGAGATCTCCGACGAGACCGACCCCGCCGCGGGCGAGGTGCGCCAGCTGCCCGACGGCGACCTGTTCGTGCGCGGGCACGTCCCGATCACCGACCTCGTCGACCACGGGGTGGCGCTGCCGGTGGACTCCGACGCCTACAACTCGGTTGGCGGCTTTGTGTTCGCCGAGCTCGGGCGGCTGCCGCGCCGTGGCGACACCGTCACCGCCGGCGCGTTCTCGATCCGCGTGGAGTCGGTGCGCGAGAACCGCATCGAGGCGGTGCGCATCCGCGAGCGCCGCCCGGTGCCCGCGCGCGAGGGCGCGGCTGAGGAGTAGCGGGGAGCTGCGGCCCGGCGCGGGCACGCCCGCTGGCCGGTGCGTCGCGACGGGGTTGGGGAGGCGGGGCGGGCGTTGCCGCAGCGAGCCCACTGCGGGCGCACGTGCGACGGTGGCTGCCCACACCCCCAGGCACACGTCCGGCCCGCGGGGGGAGCGGGCCGGACATGCGCACTGGGAGGAGGCGGGTGTGCGTTGCGATCTGTGTCGCATCACCCAGTATCCACATTCGGATGAAGCCCACCTAAAAGGAGTCGTTCGCTAAGAACCGGTTTCAGAAAGAGGGGTTGGTTGTTGGGGGGCGAAGTCTTCCGGTAGGTGTGCTCGACTATCGGAGGTGTCGGAGGTGCCATCACGGTTTGAGGTCGATGACGGGCTTTGGGCTGAGATTCAGCCGTTG
>DATMMB010000346.1:0-3576 GCA_035569895.1 Solirubrobacteraceae bacterium
CGGCTACTGAAGGTTTGCCATCACATGCTTGACCACGGTGTAGTCCTCCAGCGAGTACACCGAGAGATCCTTGCCGTAGCCCGACTCCTTAAACCCGCCGTGAGGCATCTCCGAGACGAGCGGGATGTGGTCGTTGATCCACACGCAGCCGAAGCGCAGCGCCTTCGAGACCCGCAGCGCCCGGCCCACGTCGCGCGTCCACACCGAGGAGGCGAGGCCGTAGCGGGTGGCGTTGGCCCACCCGATCGCCTGGGCCTCGTCGGAGAAGCGCTGCACGGTGATCACCGGACCGAAGATCTCGCGCTGGATCAGCTCGTCCTCCTGCTGGGGCCCGGCGATCACGGTGGGCTCGAGGTAGAAGCCGGGGCGCTCGGACGCCTCGCCGCCGGTGACCACCTCGGCGTGCGACGGGCGGCGCTCCAGGAAGCCCTGCACGCGCTCGCGCTGGCGGGCTGAGTTGAGCGGGCCAAGCGTCGTGTCGGGGGAAAGGGTGTCGCCGATCACGAGACCCTGGGCCTGCTCGGCGAGGCCGGCGACGACGTCGTCGTAGACGCGCTCGGCGGCGAGCACGCGGGTGGCGGCGGTGCAGTCCTGGCCGGCGTTGTAGTAGCCGGTGCCCGCGATCGTCTCCAGCGCCGCCTCCATGCCCACGTCGTCGAACACGAGCACCGGGGCCTTGCCGCCGAGCTCGAGGTGCACGCGCTTGAGCGTGTCCGCGGCGGTGCGCGCGAAGTGCTTGCCGGTGTCCACCGACCCCGTCAGCGCGAGCATGTCCACGTCGGGGTGGCTGATCAGCGCCTCGCCCGTCGGGCGGCCCGGGCCCAGCACCACGTTCAGAACCCCCTTGGGCAGTATCTCGGCCGCCAGCTCGGCCAGGCGGACGGTCGTGATCGGGGTGGTCTCCGCCGGCTTCAACACGACCGTGTTGCCGGCCGCGAGCGCGGGGGCAAATTTCCAGATCGCCATCATCAGCGGGTAGTTCCAAGGGGTGACCTGCCCGATCACCCCCACCGCCTCGCGGCGCGTGAACGAGGTGTATCCCTCCATGTACTCACCCGCCGCCCTCCCCTCCAGGCAACGCGCGGCGCCCGCGAAGAAACGCAGGTTGTCGGCCATTACCGGGAGCTCGTCGTTCGTGACGGCTTCGATCGGCTTGCCGGCGTTCAACGCCTCCATACGGGCGATCTCCTCGGCGTGGTCGTCGAGCAGGTCCGCGATCGCGAGCAGCGCGTGCGCGCGCTGGGCGGGCGTGGTCGTCGACCACCGCGCGAACGCCCGGCGCGCGGCGCGCGCGGCGCGGTCCACGTCCGCGGCGCCCGAGATCGGTGCGCGCGCCAGCTCCTCACCGGTGGCGGGGTTGAGGATCGCTTCGGTGTCGCCGTCGCAGGGGGCGCGCTCGCCGTCGATGAAGTTGCTCAGGGTCTCGATCTTGGTGGCCATCTATGGATCTCCTCCTCAGCCTTTGCACGCAAGCTTTTTTGGGGCCGATAGCAATGGTTGCACAGGGATGGGTGTATGTATTAACCTTTTTTTACCCGATAGCAATTGCGCACACCTTTTTGATTCTTTATACGTATACCCCACCCCACCTCACATCCACTATCACTATCTTTGGTCACACGGCCGTCACCATCGTGTCCCGTTGAAGGCTGTGATCCTCGGGTTCTCGGGTGGCGATCCTCGGGGTTCTCGGGCTGTGTCATCGACACCTGCTGATGGTCTTTCTTTTTTAATTATTTGGGGATGGGTCGCCTCGCGCATCCCCGCGGCTAGCTCCTGACGACCCCTACACCAAGCGCCTCCGCGACCGCCGGGTGCATGATCTGCCCGTCGCGCACGTTCAAGCCGAGGCGCAGCCCGGGGTCGCGGCCGAGCGCCTCGTCCACCCCGTGCTCGGCGAGCGCGATCACGTACGGCAGCGTGGCGTTGGTGAGCGCGTACGTCGAGGTGATCGGCACCGCGCCCGGCATGTTGGCGACGCAGTAGTGTGTGATCCCGTCCACCTCGAAGGTGGGGTCGGAGTGCGTGGTCGGGTGCGAGGTCTCAAAGCAGCCGCCCTGGTCGATCGAGACATCGACGAGCACCGCGTGGCGGCGCATCAGCGAGAGCTGCTCGCGCGCGATCACGTGCGGCGCGCGCCCGCCGTGGATCAGCACCGCGCCGATCACGAGGTCGGCGGCGGGCAGCATCTGCTCGATCGCGAGCGTCGAGGAGTACACCGTCGAGGCGCGCCCGCCGAACGCCACGTCGAGCTCGCGCAGGCGGTCGATCGAGCGGTCGAACACGAACACGTCGGCCTGCATCCCGATCGCGATGAACGCCGCGTTCATCCCCACCACGCCGCCGCCGATCACGAGCACCGTGGCGGCCGCCACGCCGGGCACCCCGCCGAGCAGGATGCCGCGCCCGCCGAGCGGCTTCTCCAGCATGAACGCGCCCGCCTGCGTGGCGAGCTTGCCCGCGACCTCGCTCATCGGCGCGAGCAGCGGCAGGTTGCCGCGCGCGTCCTCCACCGTCTCGTAGGCGATGCAGGTCGCGCCGGAGGCCTGCAGGCCGCGCGTCAGATTGGGCTCGGCCGCCAGGTGCAGGTAGGTGAACAGCACCTGCCCGTCGCGCAGCAGCGCCACCTCGCCCGGCTGGGGCTCCTTCACCTTGAGGATCAGCTGCGCCTGCGCGAACACCGCGCGGGCGTCGGGCGCGACGCGGGCGCCCTGCGCGAGGAAGTCGGCGTCCGCCAGCGCGCTCCCCTCCCCGGCGCCGGCCTGCACGATCACCTCGTGCCCGCGCGCGGTCAGCTCGCGCACGCCCGCGGGGGTGAGCGCCACGCGGTACTCGTCGAGCTTGATCTCGCTCGGGACGCCGATCCTCATCGCAAGCCAACCCCTCCCCTGACCCCCCTTGTGGGGGTCTTCATCAAAATCAAAATCATCCCTGCCCATCCTGGGTTCGCAGGTGAATTGAATCCCGCCCACCCAGGACGCAGAGAGCGAAGCGTGCTCTGCACACGAGCGACCGAGGACGCAGATCCAGCGCCGCCATGCAGGCCCAGGATCATCGTGCCAGCTCCCTGCCCCGCAGCGCCAGCCAGAACTCGATCCGGTCGCGCGCGCTCGAGAGGTCGCGACCGGTGAGCTGCTCCACGCGGCGGATGCGGTAGCGCAGCGTGTGGCGATGGCAGTACAGCGCCGCCGCCGCCTTCTCCCAGTGGCCGTTGTGCTCGATGAACACGTCCAGCGAGCGCAGCAGCTCATCGCCATACTCGCCCTCCCCTGACTCGACGGGCCCGAGCACACTGTCGCAGTACGTGCGCAGCGCGTCGTCGTCCTGCAGCGACAGCAGCAGCTGAAAGGCGCCGAGGTCGGCGTAGGAGGCGATCGCCTCCGCGCCGTCGCCGTCCTGCTGCAGCCGCGCCACCTCCAGCGCGCAGCGCGCCTCGTGGAAGCTGAGCCGCAGCGACTGCGTCGGCGCCACGCGGCTGGCGCTCGCGCGCACCTCGCCGCCGACGCGCGCCGCCAGCTCGGCGCGGATGCGCCGCGCGAGCGCGATCGGGTCGACTTCGCCGGGGCGGGCGGGCAG
>DATMMB010000347.1:0-2065 GCA_035569895.1 Solirubrobacteraceae bacterium
CGCCGCCAGCAGCGGCGCCGCTGCCACTGGGAACCACTTGGCCACCACCGCGACACGGCCGCCGCCGTTCAACGTCTTCGACGTCTCCGGCGGAGCCTCCTGGGATCTGGACATCTGGGGCAAGATTCGCCGCACGATCGAGAGCGACGTCGCGAACGCCAAGGCGAGCGAGGCGGATCTAGCCGCCGCGCGGCTCTCGGCCCAGGCGACGCTCGCGATCGATTACGTGGAGCTGCGCGTCTCGGACGAACAAAACCAGCTGCTCGCGAACACTATCAAGGGCTATGAGCGCGCGCTGGAGATCACGCAGAACCAGTATAAGGTCGGCGTGGTCGCCAAGGCGGACGTCATCACCGCTGAGACGCAGCTGGAGGGGGCGCGCTCCCAGCAGATTGGCCTGGGAGTGCTGCGCGCGCAGCTGGAGCATGCGATCGCGGTCCTCGTCGGCAAGCCGCCGGCGGACTTCTCGATCACGCCGGCCTCTTTCGGCGCCACGATTCCCGTAGTGCCGATCGGGGTGCCCTCGGCGCTGCTCGAGCGCCGCCCGGACATCTCCTCGGCCGAGCGCAAGATGGCGGCTGCGAACGCGCAGATCGGTGTCGCCATCGCCGCCTACTTCCCCGATCTGACCTTGAGCGGCGCCTATGGCTTCACCAGCACCGTCACCGGCGGCCTCCTCAGAGCTCCCAACAACACCTGGTCGGTTGGCGCCACGGCGAGCGATGCACTCATCGACTTCGGGGCGCGCCGCTACCAGGTCGCCGGAGCGCGTGCCGCCTATGACGGCACGGTGGCCAACTACCGCCAGACGGTGCTGACGGCGTTCCAGCAGGTCGAAGACGAACTCGCCGCCTTGCGCATCCTCGAGCAGCAGTACCAGGTTGCCGACCAGACGGTGAAGGATGCGAATCTTGCCGTAACGCTCGCCCTGAATCAGTACCGGGCCGGCACCGTCGCCTACACCGCCGTGGTCACAGCGCAGGCCATCGCACTCAACGATGCGCAGACGCTACTCAACATCCGCCAGAGCCGCCTCGTCGCCAGCCTCACCTTGATTCAAGCCCTCGGGGGCGGGTGGAGTACGAGCGATCTGTCCGCGGTGCACGTAGCACTGCCCACGCCGCTCTAAGGCGCGCCAGGGGCATTGAGGCGGCGGTTCTGGGTTAAACTTCCGCCCCTGAGGGCGGCGGCGCTCCGCGGCGCTGCCGAGGAGGGTTTGCCCATGAAATTCTGGATTCGGGTGTGTGTGGCGGCCGGTGCGCTGGCGTGGACTGCGGCGCCGGCCGACGTTCCGTCGCGGCCGCTGGTCGTCGAGCTCTTCACCGCGCAGGGATGCAGCTCCTGCCCTCCGGCGGACGCCTTTCTCGGTCAGCTCAGTCAGCGGCCGGACGTTCTGGCGCTGGCGTTTCATGTGGACTACTGGGACAGCTCCGGATGGCGCGACCGGTTTGAGCTTCGTCAGGGCGTCGAGCGCCAGAACGTATACGCGCGCGCCTTCCACCGCGCCTCGGTCTTCACGCCGCAGTTCGTCATCGATGGACGCAAAGACACCTTGGACACGAGCAGCATCGTCCGAGCATTGCAGGAGCCCCGCGATGCCGTGCCGGTGACGCTCGCGGTGCACGAGGGTGAGGTCGTCGTCGATGTGGGCGAGAAACAGGGCGAGCATCCGAGTGACGTCGTGCTGGTGGCGTACCTGCGCCATGCGGTGTCCAACGTGGGCCGCGGCGAGAACGCCGGCAAGAGTCTCGAGGAGTTCAACATTGTGCGCAGCATCCGCACACTGGGTGAGTGGAAGGGCACGACCGAGAACTACAAAGTGAGTGTGTCCTCGTTGCCCTCGGATGCAACCGACGTCGCGGTGCTGGTGCAGTCGCGAGGCGCGGGGCCGATTGTGGGCGCGGCGGCTCAGTCGCTGCACTGAAGTCGCGGCCCCGAGGGAGCCGTCCCGACAGGACGCGGCAGCGTCATAGTGATGCCCGCTGCCACGGCACAATCCTAATCGCGCTAGGCACCCGGGTGCAGGTGCTCGTAGACGCTACGCGCGAGCGTGTCGCCGATACCG
>DATMMB010000348.1:0-8839 GCA_035569895.1 Solirubrobacteraceae bacterium
CGGGCCGAGCGGCCCGGCCGGTGGTCGAAGCCGGTGCCGATCACGGTGACGCGCACCTCCTCGCCGAGCCCCTCGTCGATCACCGCGCCGAAGATGATGTTGGCGTCGGCGTCGGCGGACGCCTGCACGAGCTCGGCGGCCTCGTTGACCTCGAACAGACCGAGGTCCCGGCCGCCGGTGATGTTCAGGAGGATGCCGGTCGCCCCGTCGATCGACTCTTCCAGCAGCGGCGAGGAGATCGCGATCTTGGCGGCCTCCGCGCAGCGGTTCTCGCCGCCGGCGCTGCCGATCCCCATCAGGGCGCTGCCGGCGTCGTGCATGATCGTGCGCACGTCGGCGAAGTCGAGGTTGATCAGGCCGGGGATCGTGATCAGGTCGGTGATGCCCTGGATGCCCTGGCGCAGCACGTCGTCGGCCTCCTTGAAGGCGTCGAGCATCGACGTGCGCCGCTCGACCACCGACAAAAGCTTCTCGTTGGGGATCACGATCAGCGTGTCGACGACCTCGCGCAGCTTGGCAATCCCCTCGGTCGCCTGGCGCGCGCGCTGGGTGCCCTCGAAGTCGAACGGGCGGGTGACCACGCCGACGGTGAGCGCGCCGATCTCGTTCTTGGCGATCTCGGCGATCACCGGCGCCGCGCCGGTGCCGGTGCCGCCGCCCTCGCCCGCGGTGACGAACACCATGTCGGCGCCCTTCAAAGCCTCCTTGATGTCGTCGCGCGACTCCGCCGCCGCGGTGAGCCCCACCTCCGGGTTGGCGCCGGCGCCGAGGCCGTGCGTGGAGACGTTGCCGATGTTGAGCTTGATGTCGGCGTCGCACATCGCGAGCGCCTGCGCGTCGGTGTTGGCGGCGATGAACTCCACGCCGCGCAGCCCAGCGTCGACCATGCGGCTGACCGCGTTGGTGCCGCCGCCGCCCACGCCGACGACCTTGATGACCGCCAGGTAGCTGCCCACGCCGCTCTCCATGATGATCGCTCCGCTCTTTTCCGTCCTAAGACTTGAGTATTAGTTAAGGGTTTGCACACACGCTTTTCCAGCGAAAGCGGAATAGCACGTTATGCAGCCAACTTCGCCCTGTCAACAGTGGCTGCCACTTTTGCAGGATCGCTTGCAGATCGACCGACTCTCAAGCGCCGCCCGAGGAATCCCCAACTGCGCACCTCAACCTGAAGTCGAGAGTGAGGCTTCCGGGTTTTCGCTTGGGGTAGCGGTGGTTTGAGGCGCGCTGGGAGTGGCAGTGGTGGTCGGCGCCGTTGCAGGAGCCGCAGTGGCTGCCGTGGAGCCCGGTTCGCCAGGCGATGCTCCGGCGGGGGCAGACACAGCCCCACCCGCCCGGCTCGCACCCGACGCTTGCGATCCGGCTTCCACTGGGGCAGAGGCCACGCCGGCGGTCGCGGTGGCCCCGCCGCTGACCGCTTCGGCGAGCGCGTTGGCGATCACGGCGGAGTTGGGATCGGACGCACTCACCCCGCCCGCGCCCGCGGTCCCCTCCAGGCCACCACCCGCGGTGATGCCCGCCGCCGGGCGTTCGGGGTCGCGCACGTCGACGTAGGTGGCGCCCGCCGAGCTAGGGTCGGCGAGCACGCGCGCCGCCGCCAGCCACTTCGCGTGCGCGCGGGTGGCGTCGCCGAAGTAGATCGACACGCCGTTTCGCATCTGCACGGTGAGCCCTTCGCCACCGGTGAACACCTTCGCCACCCACCCCAGCAGCACGCGCGGCGCGGCGCCCAGCACGCTCAGCTCCCCGCGTGCGGTCGGGTCCCCGATCCGACCCCCCGGAGGCGCGGGGAGGCCGGCGAGCGCGATCGAAGGTAGCGGCGCGCTCGACGCCGTAAGTAGCGCGGGGCCGAGGACCACGCCGTCGGCAGCCACGGCGGTGTGGACGCCGGTGGCACTCACCTCCGCGACCGGCGGCTGCTCCACGACGTCGATGCGCAGGCCGTGGGGGAACTCGGTGGCGACGCTCAGACTTCTCACCACCCGATAGGGCGCCACGGCGGCACGCAGCGCGGCGATGCTCACGTTCAGCGTGCTCATCCGCCGCGCGGCGCTCCGCAGCGCGGCATCGATCTGGGGAGCATCCACCCCCTGCACGCCGGTTATCCGTGCCCGCTCGACCGCCACCAACGGCGAGTCGCGCAGCCACAGCCAGCCGCCGGTCAGCAGCGCCACGGTGGCAAGCGCGACCGCCAGCCGCTTGGGCGTGGCCAGGCGCGGGAGGACGACCGAGAGCGGAGGGGTGAGCACCCGCGCGACGCGGCCGAGCGGGGGCGTCCAGCCGGAGGAGGCGGGGCGAGTGGAAGAGCCAGCAGCGAAGGAGCGGGCCACGCTTGGGTCTTCGACCTTGCACCGCCAACCCCTACGTGGCGCGGGCCCTTTTCGCGGATGCACCATGCCTTTCGGCGGCCGATACGACAATTTGCCTCATTACCTGATGGCTTACGCAACGCGCTCCTGATGCGCTACGATTTGTCTGCTAGTACGGTCACTGTTGTAGCCATGCCTTTGGGGGGTCGGGCAACCGGCCCCCTATTTATGTTGCGTCCCGGTGGGCACCAGGGCCTGTCACCCACCGCGACTCTAGTGCGACCGCCTACCTCGCCAGCCGGTCGATGACCAGCATGGCGACGAGTAGCGCGGTTGCTAGTAAGGCTACTGTCGTAGCCATACCATCACCTCCTTTCTCGGGACCGGCCCCGCATCGGCCGTCATCCGAGCAGTGTGGTGACCTCAGACGAAAGGCTACTCAGCGCTTGGGACGCAACGCTCGGCCCGCCACGGCCAGCGCACCGGCCCGAGCGTCTGCACCTCGGGCTCCAGCGCGACGCCGAAGCGCTCCAGCACGCGGCGACGACCCTCGGCGATCAGCGCGACGATCTCCGCGGTGGTGGCGGCGCCGGTGTTCTCGATGAAGTTGGCGTGCTTGGGGGCGAAGCGGGCGGCGCCGACCGACAGGCCGTTGCAGCCGGCCTCCGACAGCAGCAGGCCCGCCGTGCGGCCGCCGACGCGACGGCCGTCCTCTGAGCCTGGATCGGGGTTCTTGAAGGTGGAGCCGAACGTCTTGATCCCCTGCGGCTGTGCCTCGTGGCGGCGGGCTCGCAGCTCGGCGAGCGTCGCTTTCACCCGCGCGGGCGGGGCGGGGTGCAGCGCAAACAGAGCGCGCGCCACCACTTCGCAAGGGCGCAGATTGGAGCTGCGGTAGGCGAAGCCCAAGTCGGCGGGGGGACGCCGAGCGAGCCCTGCGGCGGTCGCGACCTCCACCCACTCCAGCGTCCGCGCCAGCTCGCCGCCGTAAGCGTTGGCGTTCATCCGCACCGCGCCGCCCACTGTGCCGGGGATGTTGACGCCGAACTCGATCCCCGACAGGCCCGCGCGCGCGGCGTACGCGGCGACCGCGGGCAGGCGGGCGCCACCACCGCACAACAGGCCCCGCTCACCCACCCGCTCGATCGATGCCAGCTCCCCTTCCAGCTTGAGCACCAGGCCGGGCACACCCTCATCGGCTACGAGCAGGTTGGAGCCCGAGCCGACCACCGCGACCGGCGCGTGCGCGCGGTGCGACCACGCCAACAGCTCCAGCAGCTGCGGGTCGCCGCCGGCGCGCGCGAACAGCTCCGCGGGGCCACCGGTGCGCACGGTGGTGAGACGCGCCAGGGAGAAATCGCGCTGCGCGAATGGAGGCAATGGCGGATCGAGCGCGTCCGGCGGCGGGCTCATCGCTCGCCGCCCGCACGCTCCACCAGGCTGCGCGACGGCATGTCCACGCCGCTTGCACCCTCCGCCAACCGGGACGACGGCACATCCACATCGCCCGCGCCCTCCGCCAGCAGGCGCGAGAACGTGTCGACGTCGCCGGCGCCCATCACCAGACAGAGGTCGCCCTCGCCGAGCAGTAGGCGCAGAACGGGGAGCGCATCGGCGAACGTCGGCAGCCACATCACCGCACGGCCGGCGGCGGCGTCGGCGGCGGTCAGCGCGATCGTCAAACCGCTCACTCCCGGGTGGTGCTCAGCGCGCTCGCGCGCCGGGTAGACGTCGAGCACCACCGCCACGTCCGCCAGCGCCAGCGCCGCGCCGAACTCGCGCGCCAACAGCGCCGTGCGCGAGTAGAGATGGGGCTGGAACACCGCCACCAGCCGCCGGGGATCGAGGGTGCGCGCGGCGCGCACCGTCGCCGCGACCTCAGTGGGGTGGTGGGCGTAGTCGTCATAAACGGTCGCACCCGTGGCTGTGGCGCCGACACGCTGAAAGCGCCGCCCTGCCCCGGTGAAGCCGGCGAGGCCCTCGATCGCCCGCTTCAGATCAGCGCCCGTCAGCCGCGCTGCCTCCAGCGCGGCGGCAGCGTTGAGTGCATTGTGCGCACCCGGCACCATTAGCGCGACCTCGTGTCCGCGCCAGGCAAAGCGCGAGCCGCCCGCGGTGAGCGTGGGGTTGGGCACGTCGTAGAGGACGATGCGCGGCCCGCCCTCGCACCTCGCGCGCCCGCCGAGATGCTCCTCACCCGACCCACTCGACTGCTCCTCACCCGACCCGTCGAGTTGCCCACCAATCCGCTCGGGCTGCCCCTCCCCCACCAGCTCGACCAGCTCCGGTCGGTCCCACACCACGGCGGCGTGCCGCGCGAGCGCGAGAAAGGCGCGAAACGCCTCGCGCAGCTGCGCCAGCGAAGCGAAGCTCGCGTGGTGGTCGAGCTCGACGTTGGTGAGCACCGCGACCTCCACCGCCAGCACGAGCATCGAGCGGTCGGACTCGTCGGCCTCCACCACCAGCCACTCGCCGTCGCTCCAGTGTGCATTGGGCAGCCCCGCGCCGACGGGTGCTCCCACCAGCCACCCGGGGTCGACGCCCGCTGCGCGCAGCGCGTGCACGAGCATCGCGGAGGTGGTGGTCTTGCCGTGCGTGCCCGCCACCGCGATCGTACGTCGCAGCGCGCTCAGCTCGCCGAGCAGCTCGGCGCGGGGGCGCTCCCGCAGGCCCCGCCCGCGCGCTGCCTGGCGCTCGGGGTTGTCGGGGTGGACGGCGCTGGAGTACACCACCTCCACGTCCTCGCCGGCGGGCAGGTTGGCGGCGTCGTGGCCGATGCGCGCCTCCAGCACGCCGTCGGCGCGCAGGCGCTCCAGGTAGGGCGAGTCGGCACGATCTGACCCGCTCACCTGGGCGCCCAGCGCATGCACTGCGCGCGCATACCCGCTCATCCCCGCGCCGCCCACGCCGACGAAGTGCAGGCGGCGCCCGCTCCACGCTCCGCTCATCCGCGCGCGGCCTTCAACAGCTCCTGCGCCACCGCGTCGGCGGCGTCGGGGCGCGACAGGCGCAGCGAGGCGCCCGCCATCGCACGCAGCCGCTGCGGGTCGGCCAACAGCGCGGCGGTCTCACGCGCCAACCGGGCGGCGCTCAGCTGCTCGTCCGGCACCACCACCGCGGCGCCGCCGCGCTCCATCCAGCGGGCGTTGGCGGTCTGGTGATCGGCGGCGGCGTGCGGGTAGGGGACGAGGATCGCCGGCTTGCCGTGCGCGGCGACCTCGAACAGCGAGCCGCCGGCGCGCGCCACCACCAGGTCGGCGGCGGCCAGCGCCTGGGCGAACTCGCCGAGGCCCATGTACTCGCGCAGGTCGTACCCGGGCGGCAGCGGCCGCGCCGCCAGCTCGGGGTGGTCGCGCCGTCCGCACACGTGCAGCACGTGGAAGGCGGCGCCCGCGTAGGCGTCCAGCGCGGCAAGGTTGATCGAACGGGCGCCCAACGACCCGCCGAACACCAGCACGCACGTCGCTCCCGGGGCGATCCCCAGCCGCTCGCGCGCCGCCGTGCGGTCCTCGTGCGGCGGCGGGATCGGACGGCCGGTGACGCGGTAGCGATCTTCGCCGCGCCGCCCCACCAGCCGACGTTTCCGGCGCGCGACCGGCGGGCGTCCGCTGTGATCGCTCCCCTCGCGCCGGTCGGCGCAACCGTCGCTCGGAAACGCAAGGCAGACCCGCCGCGCAAACGGCGCCAGCAGCCGGTTGGCGATCCCCAGGCGGCTGTCGGCCTCGGTGAGCACCAGCGGGATGCGGCGGGTGAGCGCGGCGAGGCCCACCGGGCCGGATACGTAGCCGCCGCCGCCCATCGCCGCGTCGGGGCGCAACTCGCCCAGCAGCGCGCGGGCGCGCACCACCGCTTTCGCCGCCAGCAGCGCTGCGCGCGCCGCGCGCAGTGGGTGGCGGCGGTGCAGGCCGGCCACGGCGATCCGGTGAAACGGGTAGCCGGCGGCCGGCACCAGCTCGGCCTCGGCGCGCTCGCCGCCGATGAACGTCACCTCCGCGCCGCGGGCGCGCAGCGCGTCAGCCACCGCCAGTGCCGGAACCACGTGCCCGGCGGTGCCCCCGGCGGCGATCACGATCCTTGGCGGCGCTGCGCTCACCGGCCAATCCTGCCTGTTTGCGGGTGCGGGCGTCGTCCACCACGCGCGTGCGCACCCCGGCGCGGGTGGAAGGGGAGTTGCCACGCCCGCGGGTGTCGCCCACCGCGCGCACGTGGGCGCTGGTGCCGGAGGCGACGTTCAGCAACAGCCCCATCGCGGCGCACATCACGATCAGGCTGGAGGACCCGTAGGAGACGAACGGCAGCGGCACGCCGGTGAGCGGCGCGAGGCCGAGCACGGCGAACATGTTGAGCACCGCCTGGGAGATGATCAGCGAGGTGACGCCGACGGCGATCAATGCGCTGTAGAGGCTGCGCGCGCGCTTGGCGGCGCGCAGGCCGGCATAGGCGATCAGGCCGTAGAGGAACAGCAGCGCATACACCCCCGCCACGCCGAGCTCTTCGGCGATCACTGCGAAGATGAAGTCGGTTTGCGCCTCGGGCAGATAGAATGCCTTCTGCACCGACTGTCCCGGCCCGACCCCGAAGAGTCCGCCGGAGCCGATCGCGATCTGGCCCTGCACCGCCTGAAAGCCGCTTTCGGTGCGGTGCGCCCACGGGTCCAGGAACGATGTGAGCCGCTCGCGGGCATAGGGGCGAGCGAGCGCGTACAGCGCCACCACCGCGAATGCGCATCCGACGATGATCGCGAGGTTGCGCCCGGGGATGCCGGCGGCGAGGAGCAGCGCGCAGGTGGTGAACGCGATCACGAGCGCGGTGCCGATGTCGGGCTGGGTGACGACCAGCAGGCAGGCGGCGCCGACCACCGCCAGCAGCGGGCGGCAGAGCGCGCGCAGATCGTGCACGCGCTTTGGCTTTCGTGCCAGCAGTGTCGCCGCGTACAGCACCAATGCGAGCTTCAGCAGCTCGGAGGGCTGAAACTGGAAGATCCCCGGCCCCAGCCAACGGCGCGCACCGTTGACCGAGACACCCACGTGCGGGATGTGCACCGCCGCCACCAGCGCGAACGACACCGCCAGCAGCGGGCCGACGATGCTCTGCAGCCGCGCGACGCCATGCTTGGCGAGGTAGTGCATCAGCGCCAGCCCCACCGCCCCGAAGATCACGAACTTCACGAGGTAGCCGCTGCCGGTGCTGCTCCCTTCCAGCAGCGCGCTCGCCGAGGAGGCGCTGTACACCATCACCGCCCCGAACGCCAGCAGGCACAGCGTCGCGGTGAGCAGGATGCGGTGCTCGAGCGGTTGCTGGCGGGCACGCGCCGCCGCGCCGGAGGAACGTCCAGAGCGACCCGCGCGGGCGCCCCGTCCGTGGGCTTTGGCGTTGGCGCCGCGTGCGGCTGGTGGCATCCAAAGCCACTTCGACGCGGGGGCGTGAATGCCTCCCGCGCGTGGACGCAAAGGGCTCACCCACCATGCTGCGCGGCCATGCCGTGCTCCGGTGTGCGGGTGAGCCCGTTCGCATATCGATGGCCCTTGAGCCCAGTCGCCCGATCGATCACCGCGCAGATCTTGGTGGCTTGCGGGGCGGCTATCCTTGCGTCATGGCCACGGTGGTGCTCGACCCGTACGAGATCGATGCGCTCAAGGAGCGTCGGCGGATTTCCGGTCTTGATCGTCTCGACGAGGTATGGGATGGTGTCCTGCACATGGTTCCCGCCCCCGACTACGGGCACGCGCGCCTGACCCAGCAGCTGGCCGAGACCCTTGGCGCTCCGGCGCGCGACGCTGGTCTGGAGGCGGCGATGGGCGAGTTCAACCTCGGCGAGTCGATCGACGACTTCCGCATCCCCGACGGCGGCCTGCACCGTCCCGGCGCCAAGGGTGTGTGGCTGCACACCGCCGCACTCGTCGTCGAGATCGTCTCCCCTGGCGACGAGTCCTGGCAGAAGCTTCCCTTCTACGCCGCCCACAGCGTCGAGGAGGTGCTGATCGTCGATCCCTTGGAGCGCGCCGTCCACTGGCTCGGGCTTACCGGCGGCGAGTACCGCCCGCTCGAGCGCAGCGGCCTGATCGACCTCGGTGCCGCGGAGCTCGCGCAGCGGCTCGACTGGCCGCGCTGAGCACCTGCCGGCGCTGGGAATCTATCGATATAGGTCCCCAGAGCCGAGACGGTCGCCGCGCCGGACGAGCGCTTGAGTCGCGCCCCGGCCGGCCGCCCCCGGCCGGCTATCGCTTGTGCTTTTTGCTCTTCGCCGGGTGCTTGGCGGCTTTGGTGCCGTGGTGCTCGTGCTTGCGGCGCTTACCGTGTTTGGTGCTCGGCTTTCCGTGCGTCGGTTTCGAGGAGACGGCCGCCGAGGTCGAACCGCCTGCGGGCGCCGGCGAGCTGCCCCCAGCGGTGGTCGTTGGCTGGCCACCGGCGAGCGGCACTTCGGGCGCTTTGCCGACCGAGCCCGGAGTGACCTTCGATTTCAGCGGTTCGACCACGGGTTCGCCGGGCGTTTCGAACTTCCCTGACAGAGCTTCTGCGGTGCCGTCCGTGCT
>DATMMB010000349.1:0-5970 GCA_035569895.1 Solirubrobacteraceae bacterium
AACCTTCACCTGGCTACACCAGTTCCGCCGGCTACGCATCCGCTGGGAGCGAGACCCCGAGCAACACCTCGCACTCCTCTACCTCGCCGCCGCCATCATCTGCTGGCGACGCCTACGATCATTATGAAACAGGTTCTAAGAGGGCTCGTCGATGATCTACGTACTGGACAGGTTGGATCGGCGCTGACCTTCACCTCGCGCAGCACTCGCCGTTGCCTGTGCCGCGCCTTCCAGCGGGGGCGTGCCCGCGCTACGCCTCCGGCGGCTCAACCCAAACCTCGATGCCCTCGACATCCGGGGGCAAAGTCCGGACCCGACCCCCGTCGCTCCCGTCCCTAAAAGCCCTGCAAATCGGCTGGAGCCAGCGCGGCGCCCCAACGCAACGCAAAAGCGCTGGCGGACGGCGCCACTGGTGAATCACCTCGCCATCGCGTGGGCGACGCGTCAGCCGCGGCGAGCGCCCGCGGCTGCGCCCGGGCGTCGCTAAATGCTCTGAACGTTGATGGCCTTGGGACCCTTCTCGCCAGCTTCGGAGTCAAATGAGACCTTCGACCCCTCCGCGAGCGAGCGGTAACCCTCACCAACGATTGTGCTGTGGTGCACGAACAGGTCGGGCGACTGGTCGTCGGGGGTGATGAACCCGAATCCCTTGTCGTCGCTAAACCACTTCACGGTTCCTGTAGCCATTTGGGCTCCTCCGGTTTCTGTGTGCGGACGCGGAGGTGCTGGTCGCAACGACTACGAACGCTGACACGGTGACGCCAAGCCCTGATGGCCTGACTGTGGGCGGAACGCTAGCAGCTTTCGCGGGTGCGGATCGTTCCGCCACCGGCCGCCAACCGCGGTTGCGCTACGCCGGCGAGCACCGCCGGCGCGCCTACTGGAAGTCGGTGACCGAGTAGACCTCGGACTGGTGCAGCACGAGCAGGTCGGGCGGCTGGCTGGGGTCGGGGCAAAGGTGGTGCACGGTGTAGGTGTCGCGGCCGAGCTGGATGATGGCCGCCACCTTGTGGCCGTTGCCGGCGTCGAGCTCGCCGACGCGCAGCATGCAGTCGTGTCCGCTGCGCCGGCAGAGGACTCCTTCGATGCGGCGCTCGCGGGAGATCCCCCCGGTGTGCACCTCGGCCTGGTCGCGCAGCTCGCGGTAGGCTCGCTCGGCCGCCGGGCCGCGGGCGGGAAACGGCGGAATGAAAAAGCGGCCCATCAGCGCCGCTTCGCGCGTGTGCCGGGCGGTGCGGGATCGCGAGGCGGGAAGCGTCTGCGCTCGTCAGGGGTCATCTGCCGGATCACGAGTTTCCCGCTGGCCACCTGCTCGCGGATCTCCTTGAGCTTCTTTTCATGCTGCTCCTGCTGGCGGAGCTGGTAGGGACTTGGCATGTGTGCTCCTAGCACTAGCGCGTTCAGGGCTGACGCGTGCCCTGGCGCTGGTTGGGCGAACAGAGCACCACGCCTGCGCGGGTTGCGTCGCCTCGCCGTATGTTCCCAATCAAATATGAGCTTACCGCGCTGTAACGGTGGTACCCGGGCAGCGGCCGCCGGTGCCTCCCACGGCCACGGGCGGCGCCTGTTACCGTGTGGGCGGCGGTCGAGGCTTTCGGCCGCGGGGTCAGCTCGCTTGAGTCCCGCCAAGGGCGGTTCGGGTCAGCCAGAGCCTCCGAACCGCAGGCGCCCAGTGAGCGCCGTCAGGAGTAGTAGATGTCCAAGCAGTCATTCGCCGATCTCGGCGTGTCAAGCGCCGTGTGCGGCGTGCTAGCGCGCCGTGGGATAACGGCGCCATTCCCGGTCCAGCAGCTGGTTCTCGAGGACGTGCTCGCGGGGCGCGACGTGCTCGTCAAGGCGCCGACCGGCTCGGGCAAGACGCTCGCCTTCGGCATCCCGCTCGCGGAACGCCTCGAGGTTGCGCCGGCTCCCACGGCGCTGGTGCTGGCTCCCACGCGGGAGCTCGTCGCCCAGATCGTGGCCGAGCTGGAGCGGCTCGCCGCCGCCAAGGGCCTGCGGGTCGCCGCCGTGTATGGCGGCGTCGGCATCGCCGCGCAAGCAGCGAGGGCGAAACGCGCGCACATCCTGGTCGCCACCCCCGGCCGCCTCGAGGACCTCCTTGCACGGGGGACGTTCACGCTCGAGCGGATCCAAATGCTCGTGCTCGACGAGGCCGACCGCATGCTCGACATCGGGTTTCGCCCCGCGATCGATCGCATCGTCGGCACGTGCCCGAAGGCGCGGCAAACGCTGTTCTTCTCCGCCACGCTCGACGGCGTGACGGGCGAGTTGGCGCGCCGTTACACCTCCGGTGCGATCGTCCACGAGCAAGGCGCTCCCGGCCGCTACGAGAAGGCGCTGGTGGAGCATCGGTTCGTCGCGATCCGCGACGAGCGGCGTCTGGAGGCGCTCATCGAGGAGCTGCAGGGCGATCGCGACAGGGCGATCGTGTTCGTGCGCACCAAGCGCGGGGCGGATCGTCTCGCCAAGCGCCTCGACGCGCGCGGATTGAAGGTGGTGGCGATCCACGGCAACAAGTCCCAAGGCCAGCGCGACCGGGCGCTGGCGCGCTTTCAGTCGGGGCACGTGGACACGCTCGTCGCGACCGACGTGGCTGCGCGCGGGATCGACATCGACGGCGTGTCGCACGTGATCAACTTCGACCCGCCCGGCGACCACGAGACCTACATTCACCGGATCGGGCGCACCGGACGCGCCGGCAACCGCGGGGTGGGGGTGACGCTCGTCGGCGCCGGCGAGCGCCACGAGATGCGCCAGCTCGCCAGGCGACTGGGACTCAGCCACGGATTGGGCGGCGAGGAGCACCGCGCGGAGCGCACCGCCCGCAAGTCACGCCGACCGCCGCGACGCCGTCCGCGGGCAGCGGCTCGATGAGCGCTCGCCCCTCACCCGCCGCCGGCGCCGCCCACGGCGGCGGCGAGAATGGAGGGGCGCAGCGCGAGGCCAACGCGACGCAAGCGGGCGGGCAGAGGATGGATGCGCGGTGGTGGCGGGAGCAGCTGCGGCCCTATGCGCGGCCGGACGCGCGGCGCGCGGCGGTGTGCGTCGCCACCTCGGTGGTGCCATACCTGGGGCTGTCGGCCGCCATCTACCTGCTGCTCGGGCGATCGCCGCTCGCGCTGCTGCTCGGCATCCCCGCGGCGGTCTTCCTGGTGCGTTCGTTCATCGTCTTCCACGACTGCTCGCATGGCTCGTTCTTCGCGTCGCGGCGGGCGAACGCGTGGCTGGGCCGCGTGATCGGGCTGTTGCTGTACTCGCCGTTTCACCGCTGGCGCCACGACCATGCCGTTCACCACGCGACCGCGGGCAATCTCGACCGTCGCGGCACCGGCGATCTGCACACGCTGACGGTCGCCGAATACGACGCGCTGGCGTGGAGAGGCAGGCTGAGCTACCGGCTGATGCGCAACCCGCTGATCATGTTCGGGCTCGGCCCGATCGTCGCGATGATCATCGGCCCGCGCATCGTCGCGCGCCGCGCGCGCCCGCGGATGCGGCGCAGCGTGCTGGCGACCGACGCGGCGCTCGGCGTGATCGTCGGTGTGCTCGTGTGGCTGATCGGCTGGCGCGACTACCTGCTCGTGCTCGGCCTGCCGGCGCTGCTGGCGGGGTCGATCGGGATCTGGCTGTTCTACGTGCAGCACCAATTCGAGGACGCCTACTGGAACGGCACCGAGAGCTGGAGCTTCACTGAGGCGGCGCTGCGCGGAAGCTCCTTTTTGAAGCTGCCGGCGCTGCTGCGCTTCTGCACCGGCAACATCGGCTACCACCACATCCATCACCTCGACGCGCAGATCCCCAACTACAACCTGAGACGCGCCCACGACCAAACCCCGGCGCTCCACGGCGTGCCCACGCTGTCGCTTGGCGACGGCATCCGCGCGACGAAACTGAAGCTCTACGACGAGCGCCGCCAGTGCCTCGTCGGCTTCCGCGACGCGCGGCGAAAAGTGCTCGTGTAGGAGGGGTGGGATCGTCCACGCGTCCGGGCGCGGCGATCGCTCCGAGCGCGCGCCGGGCATCCGTGCCCGGCGGCTGTGGCGGCGGGGTCACACGGGGAGCGCCGCCACGTACAGCGCCGCCTGCGCGCGCGCGAGCGCCCCGACCGCCGCGTCGGGCACGAGCAGCTCGGGGTGGTGGAGCGGTCGCCGCATGAAACCGGGCGCCCCGTCGAGGCCGACGAACGCCATCGCGATCGGCGCGAGCGCGGCGAAGAAGGCGAAGTCGTCGGAGCCGCACGAGCGCCACGGGGGGGCGCGCCGCAGGCCGGCGGTGGCCAGCAGTCCCTCCGCGCGCGAAACGATCGCGGGGTCGTTGACGAGCGGCGGCTCGCCGGGGGTGAGCGCGACGCGGGCGCGGCAGCCGTGCGCGGCGGCGACGCCGGCGGCGACCTCATCGACGAGGGCGCGCAATACCGCGCGATCGGACTCGCGGGCGGCGCGTAGCGCGCCCCGCGCGCGGGCGGCGGCGGGGATCACGTTCTCCGCCTCGCCGCCCTCGAGCACGCCGACGGTGAGCGTCGCCGGAAAAAGCGGATCGATGCGCCGCCCCAGCTCGGCGTGCAGCGCGACGACGATCTGCGCGAGCGCGAGGATCGGGTCGCGCCCAAGGTGGGGATAGGCGCCGTGCGCCGGCTGGCCCTCGACCACGATCTCGACCGCGTCGCAGGAGGCGTTGACCGCGCCGGGGTCGAGCGCGACAGAGCCCCACGGAAGCTCGGGGTGTACGTGCGCGGCGACGATCGCGGCGGGCGCGAGCGCCGCCAACGCCCCGCGTTCCGTCCCGGCCGGTGGCGCCCAATCCTCCCCGCCGCCAACACCCGCTGTCCCCTCGCCCGCCGGCGCCCCCCGCGCCAGCTCGCGATCCGTCCCCCTCCCAGGCTCCGCCGGCGCCCCCCGCGCCAGTTCCTGCGCGCCCGAGGGGTAGGCCTCCTCGCTTGGCTGGAAGACCGCGAGCAGCGGCGCGGGCAGGCGATCGCCGAGCGCGTGCGCCGCGTGCGCAAGCGCCACCAACGCCGCCATGTGCACGTCGTGGCCGCAGGCGTGCATCGCCCCGCCGTGGGCGCTGAACGGCGCGCCGGTGCGCTCCGCGAGCGGCAGGCCGTCGAGCTCGGCGCGCACCGCCACCGGGCCCGTCCCTACGCCCGCCGCCCTCGCGTTCCCCACCACGGCGATTCGCCCGGTGCCAGCGACCGTCGCGCATGCGACTGGCAGCTCCTGAGCGACCTTCTCCCCGGTCCACTGCTCGGCGTGCGCCAGCTCCGGGTGGGCGTGCAGCGCGTGGCGCAGCTCCACCGCGCGCGGCAGCTCCCGCTCGATGCCGGCGAGCAGTAGGCCGAGCAGCTCGGAGGACGCCGGCGAGCACAGCGCCTGCACTGCCGCCGACCGGCCCCCCGCGGCGCCGGGGTCAGTAGATCGAGGCATACCGCGCGCACACCGCGTCGAGGTCGAGCCCAGCGGTGGCGTCGAGCTCCGCGGACTTGACGCCGGCGTACGCCTCGTAGAGCGTCGTCCCCAGCCAGCCGCGCGCAAGCTCGTCCTTGGCGAGCGCTTGCAGCGCGTCCTCCAGCGTCCGCGGCAAGGCGCCGACGCCGAAGCGCTCCGCCTCGGCGTCGTCGAGCCGCGCGGGGTCGCGGTCGAGGATTGGAGCCGGGTCGATTGCGGCGCGCACCCCCTCCAGGCCCGCGCGGAGGATCGCCCCGAGGGCGATGTAGGGGTTGGCGGCGGCGTCCGCGCCGCGGTACTCCAGGCGCAGCTGCGCGGCGGGGTCGGTGGCGGCGAGCGCCACCAACGGCGGGATGCGCAGCAGCGTTTCGCGGTTGTGCTCGCCGAGGCACACCGCGCCGGCGCCGCTCCAGCGGTGGGGGCGCAACCGCACGGCGGACACCGGAGAGGGGGTGCACAGCGCGCACAGCGCGCCGGCGTGGCGCAGGATCCCGGCGGCGAAGCGCCCGCCCAGCTCGCTCAGGCG
>DATMMB010000350.1:0-5742 GCA_035569895.1 Solirubrobacteraceae bacterium
CGAGAACGGCCTCTTGATCACCGAGGGGGCGCGCGGCGAGGGCGCGGTGCTGCTCAACTCCGAGGGGGAGCGCTTCATGGAGCGCTACGCCCCCAACAAGCTCGACCTCGCCTCCCGCGACGTCGTCTCGCGCGCCGAGCAGACGGAGATCCTCGAGGGTCGCGGCGTGGGCGCCAACAAGGACGGCATCTACCTCGATATCACGAAGGTGCCGCGCAAGCGCACCTTGGAGGCGCTGCGCGAGATCGTCAACATCGGCAAGGACTTCGCCGGCGTCGACATCACCCGCGAGCCGATCATGATCCGCCCCGGCCAGCACTACATCATGGGCGGCGTCAAGACCGACGTCAACGGCGCCACACCGATCGAGGGGCTGTACGCCGCCGGCGAGGTGGCGTGCGTGTCGGTGCACGGCGGCAACCGCCTCGGCGCCAACTCGCTGCTCGACACGCTGATCTTCGGTCGCCGCGCGGGCGAGCATGCCGCCGCGCGGGCGCTCGGCATGCCGATGCCCACCGTCGCCAACGGGCAGTTGAACGACGACGTCGCAACGATCGATGCGATCCTCGCACGGGAGCGCTCCGGCCGGCGGGTCTCGGAGATCAAGCGCGAGCTGGGCGAAACCATGAACCAGTATGTCGCCGTCTACCGCGACCAGGAGGGCTTGGAGCAGGCGCTCGGCGTGGTCAAGCGTTTGCAGGAGGAGGCCGACAGCGCCTACGTCGACGACCACGGCACGGTCTTCAACCAGGACGTGCTCGGCGCGATCGAGCTCGGCTACATGCTCGACTGCGCCGAAGCGACTGTGGTCGCGGCGATCGAGCGCAAGGAGTCGCGGGGCGCGCAGTTCCGCACCGACTTCCCCGAGCGAAACGACGAGCAGTGGCTGAAGCACATCGATCTCACCCGCGGCCCCGGCGGGCCAGAGGTGAGCTACTCGCCAGTCACAATCACACAGTGGCAGCCCGAGGAGCGCAAGTATTGATGCCACACGTTCCCCGCCACCCGGCCTGTCACGAGCAGGCAACGCCCATCCAAGTCCTTAAACAGAAAGCTCGCCCCGAGGAGATCCGCTGATGGCCGAGACCCATCGTCCGCCGGAGCAGTTCAAGCTGCGGGTGCGCCGCTACAACCCCGAGTCGGGCGAAGCGCCCTACTGGGACGAGCATACGATCGAGCTGGAGCCCCACCGCTCGGTGCTGGAGGGCATCCTGCAGGCGAAGGCGCGCTTCGACGGCTCGATCGGGATCCGCTGCTCCTGCCGCGCGGCGATCTGCGGCAGCTGTGGGGTGCGGATCAACGGCGAACCGGGCCTCGCCTGCCACACCCACCTCGACGCCGCCCGCGCGTCGGCGAAAAACGGGACGATCGAGATCGAGCCGATGGGCAACATGCCGGTGATCAAGGACCTGATCGTCGACATGGACGCGGTGCACTGGAAGAAGATCCAGCGCGTCACCCCGTGGCTGCTCGCCAAGCAGCCGGTGCCCAAGCGCGAGTATGTGGTGGCGAAAGAGGCGATGGTGGACGTCACGCAGTCGATGGCGTGCATCCAGTGCGGCGCGTGCGTGTCGGACTGCCTGGCGATGGAGGTCGACCCCGGCTTCATTGGCCCCGCCGCGCTCGCCAAGGCCTACCGCTTCGTCGGCGACCCCCGCGACGACCGCCAGCGCGAGCGCCTGCTCGACCTCTCCGACGATCCCCAGGGGATCTTCGACTGCACGCACTGCTTCAAGTGCGTGGAGGCGTGCCCGAAGGACGTCAACCCGATGGGCCAGATCATGCGTTTGCGCCGGATCGCCACCGCCGACCAGCACATCGTCGACGCCAACAACGGTGAGCGTCACGAGGCGGCGCTCACCACGCTGGTGCGCGACTACGGATTGCTGCACGAGGCGGAGATGCCCCCGCGATCCTACGGAGGCAACTCGTGGTTCGCCAAGCTCCACCCCGCCGCGGGCAAGGAGCTGCTGTCGCTGCTGCCGATCGGGCTCAAGGCGATCCTGCGCGGCAAAATGGGAATCAAGCAGGCGATGCTCGGACACAAGCTCGCCAAGCCCGACTTGAACGCCGTGCAGCGCATCTACCAGACGGTCGAGAGCCGCCCTGAGCGCTACGAGCTGAACCTCTACATCTCGGGGGAGGACGAAGACGAGACTTCGCCGGTCGGCGCGACCGCGGGCGGGAGCGCCGGCGGCGGCGATCCCGCGGTAGCGGCCGAAGGAGGCCCCCAATGACCCCCCACCGCGCGCCGTCGCCCGCAATGACGCCCCGCCGCGCGCCGTCGCCCGCAAGCCCGCCATCGACAAAAGGGAGCACACGCCGATGAAGGTCGCCTACTGGCCGGGCTGCGTCAGCCGCGGCTTCACCCCCGAGCTGCACGGCTCGATGGCGCGCGTCGCGCCGCTGCTTGACATCGAGCTGGTGCAGCTCGACCGCGCCAGCTGCTGCGGGTGCGGCGTGATCGCCGAGCACAACCAGGAGCTCGCCGACACACTCAACGCGCGCACCTTCGCCCTCGCCCAGCAGGTGGACGGCGCGGAGCTGATGATGAACATCTGCTCCACCTGCCAGGGCGCGCAGAGCGAGTGCCAGGAGCGCCTCGACGCGAGCGCCGAGTACCGCGCCCGGGTCAACGCCACGCTCGCCCCCGAGGGCCTCTCCTACGGAAAGGATCCAGGCGGGCCCTTTACAAACAAGAACTTCCTGTGGCTGTTGGTGGAGGAGATCGGCCTCGACGCGCTGCGCGCCAAAGTGCGCCGTCCGCTCACCAACCTGCGCGTCGGCCCCTTCTACGGCTGCTACATCGTGCGCCCGCGCAAGCGCCTCGGGATCGACGCAGAGCACCCCCGCGACCATTACTTGGAGCAGCTGATCGACGCGCTCGGCGGCACCGTGATCGAGTACGCCGGCATGCGCAAGTGCTGCGGCTGGCCGATCGTCACGATGAACAAGGAGGCCTCGCTCAAGCAGGCCGGTCGCCACCTCGGCGACGCAGTGGACGCCGAGGCAGACTGCCTGGTCACCCCCTGCCCGCTCTGCCACTTGAACCTCGACCTGCAGCAGCCGCTCGCCGAGAAAGCAGTCGCCCGCGAGCTGCGCATGCCAGTCCTGCACCTCCCCCAGCTGGTCGGCCTCGCGCTCGGCCTGCAGCCCAAGGAGCTCGGTCTCAACCGCCACGTCGTGCGCCCCACGTCGGTGATCGACTGGTCGTCGTCGGTGGTGGGCGCGGCCGCGTAGGCTGCGACGCGTGAAGATCCTCACGATTGTCGGTAACCGCCCGCAGCAATCGAGCGGGAGGGGGGCAGGCCCCCCTCCCGGCCTCCCCCCACGTCGCCGACCCGGCTTGTGCGAATGAAGATCCTCACGATTGTCGGTAACCGCCCGCAGTTCATCAAGGCCGCCGCCGTCTCCGGGCCGCTGCGCGCGCGTCACGAGGAGCTGCTGGTGCACACCGGCCAGCACCACGACGACTTGCTGTCGGGGGTGTTCTTCCGCGAGCTTGCGATCGCGCGGCCCGACCGCGAGCTGTGGATCGCCGGGGGGTCCAACACCTCGCAGCTTTCGCGGATGCTCGCCGCGCTGGAGCCACTGATGAGCGAGGAGCGGCCCGATGCGGCGCTGGTGTACGGCGACACCAACTCCACGCTCGCCGGCGCGCTCGCCGCCGCCGCGGTTGACGTGCCCGTCGTGCACGTCGAGGCGGGGATGCGCTCGTTCGACCGCGCGATGCCCGAGGAGCGCAACCGTGTGCTCGCCGACCATCTCGCGACCCTGCTGCTGTGCGCGTCGGACACCGCCGCGGAGAACTTGCGCACGGAGTCGGTCGAGGGGCGGGTCGAGGTGGTGGGGGACGTGATGGTCGATCTCGCGCTGCGGCTGCAGCCGGCCGCGCGCGCCGACTCGCGCACGCTCGCCGCACACGGGGTACGTGCGGGCGAGCACCTGTTGCTCACCGCCCACCGCGCGGGCAACGTCGATCCGCCGGAGCGGTTGCGCGCGCTGGTGGGACTGGTGCGCGCGCTGCCGGCGCCGGTGGTGTTCCCGCTGCACCCGCGTACACGTGCGCGTCTGCGCGAGGCGGGGCTGTTGGAGGAGCTTGGCGGGATCGAGGGCCTGCGCGTCACCGATCCGCTCGGCTATCGCGAGTTGGCGGCGCTGTTGTGCAACGCCCGCGCCGTGCTCACCGACTCCGGCGGCGTGCAGAAGGAGGCCTACCTCGCCGGCGTGCCGTGCATCACGCTGCGTGACCGCACCGAGTGGGTGGAGACGGTGCGAGCGGGCTGGAACACGCTCGTCGACCTCGACGCCGCCGCCGCGCTCGCCGCGCTCGAACGGCCGACCCCGGCGGAGCGGCCGGACTTGTATGGAGGCCCACTCCCCCACGGGCACGCCGCTGAGCGCTGCGTGCGAGCGATCGATACGCTCGGCCCGTGATCACCCGCACGAACCGCCCCACCGGGCGCCGCCGGTGGGCATGGATGCCTACCGCACGCCGGCGCGATGCTCCCGCGGCACACGCGGACGATCCCCGATGAACGACGGCCCCGCCACCGCGGACACGACCCCGATCCGCGTCGGCGTCGCCGGCCTCGGCTACTGGGGCCCCAACCTCGCGCGCAACCTCGCGTCGATCCCCGGCTGCGAGCTGCGCTGGCTGTGCGACCCCTCCGAGCAGGCGCGTGGGCGGGCGGCGCGGCAGTTTCCAGGCACACGCACCACGGCCGACATCGATGACCTGCTGGGCGATGGGGAGCTGGACGCGGTCGTGCTCGCCACGCCAGTGCCCACGCACGCCGAGCTCGCGATCGATGTGCTGGAGGCTGGCAAGCACTGCTTCGTCGAGAAGCCGCTCGCCGCCCTCGCTTTCGACGCGCAGCGAGTGGTCGCCGCGGCCGAGCGCGCCGGCCGCACGCTGATGGTCGGCCATCTGCTCGAGTACCACCCCGCTGTCGTACGCCTGAAGGAGCTGCTCGACGAGGGAGAGCTGGGGGAGCTGTATTACATGTACGGCAACCGCCTCAACCTCGGCAAGCTGCGCGCCGACGAGAACGCGCTGTGGAGCCTCGGCGCGCACGACGTATCGGTGATTCTCCACCTGATCGACGAGGAGCCCGACGAGTGCTTCGCGCACGGGCGCTCCTACGTGCGCGAAGGCGTTGAGGACGTGGTTTTCTGCTACCTGCGCTTCCCCTCGGGGATCGTCGCGCACCTGCACCTCTCGTGGCTTGACCCGCACAAGGAGCGGCGCTTGACGGTCGTCGGCGCGCAGCGGATGGCGACCTTCGACGACATGCGTTTGGAGGGCAAGCTCACGCTGTACGACAAGGGCTTCGACGAGGACACGCGCTCCTGGGGGGAGTACACCGCGCGCTCCGGCGCGATCTTCTCGCCGCACATCCCCAACGTCGAGCCGCTGCGCGTGGAGTGCGAGCACTTCGTCGAGTGCCTGCGCACCGGCGCCACGCCGCGCTCTGGCGGGCGCTCGGGCCTGCGCGTGGTGCACGTGCTGGAACAGCTGCAGTTGGCGCTCTCCACCGAAGGCATCGACGACGCCGACCTGTAGCTTACGCCGCCCCATGCCCCCCACCTTCGACCTGCAATCGCACTCGCTGCACTCCGACGGCGCACTGTCGCCTGCCGCGGTGGTGCGCGCCGCCGCGGCCGCCGGCGTGGAGCTGCTGGCGCTCACCGACCACGACTCGGTGGGCGGCGTGCAAGAGGCGCTGCAGGAGGGCCCCC
>DATMMB010000351.1:0-5163 GCA_035569895.1 Solirubrobacteraceae bacterium
CGTCCAACGCGCGGATCGTGCTGCGCGAGATTCTCCCCAATTTGACCGCGCCGCTGGTCGTGTACGCGAGTCTCCTGATCCCGGCCAACATTTTGCTGGAGGCGGCGCTGTCGTTCCTCGGCGTCGGTGTGCGCGCACCGAGCGCCAGCTGGGGGCAGATGCTGGCGGATGCCACCCCGATCTTCAACACCGCGTGGTGGTACATGCTGTTTCCCGGGCTGGCGCTGCTGTTCACCGTGCTCGCCTTCAACCTGCTCGGCGATGGTCTCCAGGACGCCCTCAACCCGCGGGCGGGCCGCGCCGTCAATTGATCTCACCATAGGAGGAGACAAAGGAGCCATGCTCGACAACCGTCGCACACACAGATCGACCGGCGTACGTGGGACCGCGCCGGCGCCTGCCGGCGCGCGCAGCAGACCGTCCGGCGTCGGCCGCGGGCCGGTCGGTGCAGGCCGCCGCCTGCACCTGACGCTGTCGGGAGCGTTGCTCGCCGGCCTGCTCGCCGTCGCGCTCGCCGCTTGCGGCTCCAGTGCAACAAGCGCCACCGACTCCGGCGCGACCGCCACCATTGCGCTGAAGCCGGGCGAGTCGCCGGTCGGCCAGCAGCTTTACGGCAAGCAGCGCGGCGGCGTGCTGGCCGTGTACCAGCACGAGGACTTCGAACACTTCGACCCCGGCGAGGCGTACTTCGTCGAGGACTACACGATCACCTCGGCGACGCAGCGCTCGCTGTACTCCTATCTGCCCGACAACGCGAGCAAGCTCGAACCGGATGTGGCGGAAGGCGCGCCGGTGATCTCCGACGGCGGCAGGACCGTGACGGTGCACATCAAGCCGCACATCTTCTTCAGCCCGCCGGTCAACCGCGAAGTGAGCTCCGGCGACGTCGCGTACGCGATCGACCGCGGCGCCAACCCGAACGTGCCGAACCCCTACTTCAGCATCTACTTCGGCGACCTCGTCGGCGCCGAACACGCCAAGGGCGGGCCGATCCCCGGGATCGAAACGCCGAGCAAGCACACGCTCGTATTCCATCTGACGAAGCCAACCGCGTCGCTGCTGGTGGGGGCGCTCAGCCTGCCGCTGTCGGCGCCGGTGCCCCCGGAACTCGCCAAGCCGCTCGACGCCCACAGCCCCACCAGGTACGGCAGCGAATACCTCGTCGCCACGGGGCCCTACATGGTGAAGTCAAATAGCGCGGGGAAGTTCCTCGGGATCGGCTACCAGCCGGGTAAGTCGGCGACGCTCGTGCGCAACCCCAACTGGAATCCCCACACCGACTTCCGCCCGGCGTATTTGAACGAAATCAAGATCAACATCGGCGGCGAACCGGCGGTGATCGGCAAGCAGGTGCTCGAAGGCGAAGACGTGGTGCAGAACGACACGCCGGCGCAGTCGATCGTCAAGGAAGCCTACGAACACCACCCGCGGCAGATCACCTTCACCGCAGGCGCGGGCGACTACTACGCCTCGCTGAACACCGCGAGCGGGCCGTTCAAGAGCCTCGACCTGCGCAAGGCGGTGTGGGCGGCGCTCGATCGCGAGGCGATCGTGAAGGCCCGCGGCGGGCTGCTGGCGGGGGCGCCGATGACGCACTTCATCTATCCGACCGTCGCCGGCTACGAACAGGCGGGCGGCGCGGCGGGGCCGAAGGTCGACTACAACGAACACCCCGAAGGCGACGCCGCGGTCGCCGAAAAGTACATGAAGCTCGCGGGCTACCCGAGCGGCAGGTACACCGGCGGCGAAACGCTGCAGCTCGTCGGCGCGACCGGCGAACCGGAAGCGGCGGTGGCGCAGATCGTCGACCAGGCACTGAAAAACCTCGGCTTCAAAACGCACCTGACGCTCGTGGAAAAGGGCGTGATGTACGGCAAGTACTGCACGGTGCCGGCACAGAAGATCGACGTGTGCCCGAACGTCGGCTGGGTGCGCGACTTCGCCGACCCGCAGACGGTGCTCGACCTCGCGTTCAATGGGACGGCGATCAAACCTGAAGGCAACTCCAACTGGAGCCAGCTGAACGTCCCCCGCGTCAACGCCGCGATAGAAAAGGCGGAACTGGTGGTCGGCGAACCGGCGCGCGCGCAGGCGTGGGCGAAGATCGACGAGGAACTGGTGGAACAGGCGGCGGCGGCGCCCGAGGTGTTCGCGAGCGCGCCCAACATCGAGGGCAAGCGCGTCGCCGGCGTCAACCAGCTGTGGAACACCGGCACATGGGACTACGACTTCACGTCGCTGAAGTAGCCCGCGAGCGAGGGTGGTGTGTGATTTTGGACATAAACCACTAACTGGACCTGTGGAGCGCGACTAGATGATCGTAAGGAGAGGTCCAGTTGTTGGTCTGTTCGCCCACTGCCTATGTGGCGTCTCGCCGGGCCTGTGGGGTCCCGACCAAGGTGAGACACCACCTGAGCGAGGATGCGTGCCGCGCGCTCGCGGTGGGACGCAGGAAGGCGGGGCAGGGTCGCAGAAAGCAGAGTGAATGACTCGCTACATCGTCCGCCGTGTGTTGTGGGGCGTCGCGCTGCTGTTTGTCGTCGCCGCGCTCGTCTTCCTGTTCTTCTACCTCTTCCCCACCGCCAACCCCGCGCAGCTGCGCGCCGGGCACTCGGCGAGCCCGAAGGTGATCGCCGAGATCACACATGACCTTGGGCTCGACAAGCCGCTGTACACGCAGTTCTACGACTACATGAAGGGGGTGCTGCTGCACTTCGACCTCGGCTACAGCTACTACAGCAGCGCCTCGGTGAAAGGCCTGATCGCCGAACGGCTGCCGGCGACGATCTCACTCGCGGCCGGTGCGGTGGTGCTGTGGCTGGCGAGCGGCCTGGCGGTGGGGATCGTCTCCGCCGTGCGCCGGCGCACGTGGCTGGACCGCGCGGCGATGAGCGGCGCGCTCGTGCTGATCTCCGCGCCGGAATACTGGCTGGGGCTGATCGCGCTGTTCCTGTTTGCGGCGGACATCGGCAAGGTGAGGGTGTTTCCCGGCGCCGGCAGCTACACCCCCCTCACCACCGACCCGGCGAAATGGTTCACCTCGCTGATCCTGCCGTGGCTGGTGCTGGCGGCGACGTTCGCGGCGGTGTACGCCCGGTTGCTGCGCGCCAACCTGCTGGATGTGATGGGGCACGACTACGTCCGCACCGCGCGCGCGAAGGGTCTCTCGGAGCGGCGCGTGATATTGCACCACGGCGTGCGCGCGGCGATCACCCCGATCGTCACCGTGCTCGGCCTCGACCTCGGCGCGCTGCTCGGCGGGGCGCTGCTGATCGAAGTGGTGTTCGACATCCCCGGCGTCGGGCGCCTCAACTACGACGCGCTCACGCACGCCGACTTCCCGATCGTGCAGGGGACGGTGCTGCTGGCGGCGCTGTTCATCGTGGTGGCGAACATCCTCGTGGACATCTCCTACGCCTACCTGGATCCCCGGGTGCGGTACACATGAACGACGTGGGCGTCGATCGGGAGCGGCCGGCGCAGGCCCCCGCCGGCGGCGAGCCCGCCGTGCACACGCCGCTGCTGGCGGTGGAGGACCTGCACGTGCACTTCCCCACCGAGGCCGGCGCGGTGAGGGCGGTGGACGGCGTGTCGTTCACGGTGGCGCGGGGACGCACGCTGGGAATCGTGGGCGAGTCGGGCTCGGGCAAGAGCGTGTGCGCGCTGAGCTTGCTCGCCCTCGGCCACACGCTCGGCGCCGAGACCGCGGGCCGCGTCGTGTGGGAGGGCCGCGACCTGCTGAGCCTGCAGGAGCGGGAGCTGCGCGCGCTGCGCGGCGACGAGCTGGCGATGATCTTCCAAGACCCGCTGTCGGCGCTGCACCCGCTGCACCGCGTGGGCGCGCAGATCACGGAGGCGATCCGCGCCCACCGCCCCGCCTCCCGCCGCGCGGCGCGCACACGCGCGGTCGAGCTGCTGAAGCTGGTGGGCATCCCCGAGCCGGCGCGTCGCGTCGACGCCTTCCCGCACGAGCTCTCCGGCGGCATGCGCCAACGCGCGATGATCGCGATGGCGCTCGCGAACGAGCCGAAGCTGCTGATCGCCGACGAGCCGACGACCGCGCTGGACGTGACCGTGCAGGCGCAGATCCTCACGCTGCTGCGCCGCCTGCGCGACGAGCTGCGGATGGCGCTGATCCTCGTCACCCACGACCTCGGCGTCGTCGCCGAGCTGGCCGACGAGATCGCTGTGATGCACGAGGGGCGGATCGTCGAGCACGGCCCGGCTGCGTGCGTGCTGAGCGCGGGCGGGCCGGCATCGGGCGGGCGGGCATTCCATCACCCCCACACGCAGGCGCTCGTGCGGGCGACCCCGACGCTCGCGCGAGGCCCGGAGCTGGAGGCGGTGCGTGCGGCGGATGGGGAGGGGGAGGAGGGGGTCGGGTCGCCGGTGTCGGCGCCCTTGCTGGAGGTGCGCAACCTGGTTAAGCGCTTCCCGCTCGCCGGCGGGGTGCTGCGCGGGCGTCGCGGCGGCGCGGTGGAGGCCGTCGCCGGGATCGACTTCGCGCTGCGCCGCGGCGAGACGCTCGGGCTGGTGGGCGAGAGCGGCAGCGGCAAGACCACCACCGCGCGGATGGTGGTGCGCCTGCTGGAGCCGAGCGCCGGGGAGATCCGTTTCGACGGGCGCGACCTCGCCGCGCTGCGAGGGCGGGCGCTGAAGGCGGCGCGGCGGGAGATCGGAATCGTCTTCCAGGACCCCCACTCCTCGCTGAACCCGCGCAGGATGGCGGGCGCGATCGTCGCCGAGCCGTTCGCGATCCACGGGCTGCATCGCGACCGCACTGCGCGCCGGTGCGCCGTCGGCGAGCTGTTGGAGCGCGTCGGCCTGCTCGCCGAGCACCGCGACCGTTACCCGCACGAGCTCTCCGGCGGGCAGCGCCAGCGGGTCGCGATCGCACGGGCGCTCGCGCTGGGGCCGAAGCTGCTGGTCGCCGACGAGCCGACCTCGGCGCTCGACGTGACGATCCAGGCGCAGATCCTGGGGCTGCTGCGCGAGCTGCGCCGCGAGCTCGGGCTGACGCTGCTGCTGATCTCCCACGACCTCGCGGTGGTGCGCCAGATGGCCGATCGCGTGGCGGTGATGCGCGCCGGGAGGATCGTCGAGGTGGCCGACAACGAGACGCTGTACACCGCGCCGGCGCACCCCTACACGCGCGAGCTGCTC
>DATMMB010000352.1:0-5168 GCA_035569895.1 Solirubrobacteraceae bacterium
GCCGCGGCGGCCTGCCGGAGCGCGTCCGGATCGACTTGAGCAGGCGGGGAGGCTGGCACGGGGGGCGCGACCGCCGCACCCCGCGAGGCGGCCGCCGTGGCCTGCGCCAGGGAACGGGCGCCCGTGACGACGACCGGCTCCTCGAGCGGCGCCGCACGCGCAGCCCGTGCATCGGCTTGCTGCTCGAGCTGTCGCGTCGTCAGTGCGTCACTGTGATCGGCGCTCGCAGCAACCCGCGCGCGCTCCCGCGCCACAGACGGGCGCGCCGGACGCGTGGCGGGGGGTGGTGCGGTTGCCAGCGCGTTAACCGCTGGCGCAGGCAGCGCTTCACGTGCCCGCTGACTCTCCGAGGGTGCGGTCGGCGCGAGGAACTGCGGGGCGATCACCACTCCAGCCAGGACTGCGATCGCGAGCGTGCCGACGATCGCCGGCCGCCATCTCGGTACGAGCAGCGCCATCAAGCGGCGGCGGCGCGCGGCGCGCCGGGTCCGCTCGGCGGCGAGGCGCGCCGCATGGTCCAGCACCGCGCGCCGGGTAGCCTCGCTCGGACGGCTCGGATCGTGCTCGGAGGCGCGTCGATACCGCTCGTCGGCGTCTTCGGAGCGGTCGAACGGAGGTGGCAACGTGCTCATGCGTACGCGCTCAGCAAGCCGCGAAGCCGCGTGCGGGCGTAGCGCAGGCGGCTCTTGACGGTCTCGAAGCTTACGCCGGTGATCGCGGCTACTTCCTCGACGCTCAGGTCTCCTTCGAGCTGCAGGAGAAAGGCGTCGCGCTGCTCCGGCGGCAGTCGCGCGAGTGCCTGGCGCAGCGCCACCGCCTGATCGCGTGCCTCCGCCGCCGCGAGGGGACTCGCGCCCGGGTCCGCGGTCAGCCGCTCGACCACCGTTTCGGCCTCGTGGCCGAGCGCATCGAGGCTGAGGTGCGCACGACGCGCGCGCACCGCGTCGACCATGCGGTTGCGCGCAATGGTGAACAGCCAGGTCGTGAAGCGCGCGCTCGGCCGATAGCGCTCTGCGTCGCGTGCCACGGCGAACCACACCTCCTGCATCAGCTCCTCCGCCGTCGCCCGGCTCCCGACGTTACGCTCGAGGTAGCGCCAGATGCGCAGCTCGTGCCGCCGATAGAGTGCCGTAAACGACCCGGCGTCGCCACGCGCATAGCGGGCAATCAGCGTCTCGTCACTCAGGCCCGCGTCGTTCATTCATCGCGGGTCGGGCACGAAGTGCCGTTGTTCCGAGTCCGGAAACGCGTCGGGCGCGTGCGGCGCCGGGCGCGGCTTGCGGATGATGCCCATGGCGACCAGGTTCTCGAAACTGTCGTAGCGAATGCGGATGACCTCGTTCGGTTGCGATTGCATGCGGTGAAATTCCGTGTCCACGGCGTAGGAATACTCGCGCTCCCCGTGTCCGGTCCCGAGCCGCGCCTCAGGCGCCGCGGCCGGCGCGCGCTGCAGTGCAGCCGCCCCCGCCATGGTGGTCACATCCTCAGCGAGTGAGCCTCTGGCGTCGCCGGCAACCGGAGGGGCTGCGCCAGCCTCAGGCGCAGGTGGCGACGCGATCCTCGGGGGCGCGTTCACCGCCAGCGGCCGCTCGCGAAACAGCGCGATGCCGATGACACCGACGTTGGCCGGCCGGCCGGTGCGCGCTGCGTAGGAGTCCCGGGAGTCGGTGAAGGTGAAGGCCGCGACCTCGGCGTTGCTCTTGCGCCATCCCGTGATCTGATAGCGCTCGCCCGGGTCGAAGACGTAGCCCGCCTGGTCGAATCCCGCCGTGTCTCCCGAAAGCACGTTGACGCCGTCGACCGAGGCCACCGCGAGCAGCCTCCCGCCCGCGCAATTGCGGATTTCGATCCCGTAACGCGACCCCGGGTCACCCGCCACCCAGTACTCGCCGCGCGCGTAATATGTCTGCAGTGTGACCCCATTGTCGCGATCGACGACGCTCACCCGCGCGAGCGAGCCCAGGGCGCCGGCCTCGGCACTCGCCGCCAGCGCCAATAATGACGCCATCAGATTAAGGTACCTCACGAATCGCCTCCGGTATTGGGAAAGTCCGATACCTTCAGCGTGGCAGCCCCCGCAATGGGGTTAAGGGCGACTCGGATGACTCAACGTCAGGCTCTGCCGTCGCGATACAGCCAGCCGGCGACTACGCCGAGAATCACCATCAGCGCGCCGTCGAACAGGATCTGCTTCACCACCGTCTCCGCAGGCATCGGCTGCACGACGAAGTAGATGAGGTACGTCGGGATCGTCGTGAGGAACGCGACCGCGATCCCGAAGCGCACGCCCTGCCCGAGCCACGGCTTCGGCTCCACGCCGCGCGCATAGATCCAGGCGAACGCGCCCGAGAGCATGAGGTGCGCGAGGATCATGAGGGGAAAGTAACGTTGCGAGTCCGCGGGCGTGCGGAACAGAGTGCCGCCGAGCCGCGTGTAGTCTGCGTTCAGCAGCACGCCGTGCACGACGAAGCTGCCGAGAAACCACGCGACGAAGATCACGATCCAGGCAATGATGAGTTTCCTGTTCACGAGTCACCTGTGGTGTCGGGAGGCCGGTTCGCGGGTGGACTTGCCGGCTCGCTCGCGTCCTGCTCCTTGCTCACGGAAATCCACACGACGAGATCCCACGCGTTGCGAATGCCGATGAAGAGGAGCGCGAGCGCCAGCACGGCAACGCCGTACAGCGCCTCCCGCATCAGGCGCTCGCGGATCAACGCCGCCATGAGCACGAGAGCCGCATAGCCCAGCGTCGGCACGATCACGTTCCAGATCCAGTCCTCGCGAACCGGTGCGTAGCGCGTCGCGCCCAAGCCGATGCGATACATGTTGACGCCGACCAGGCATCCATAGGCGACGCCAGCCAGACCGCCGAGCGCCAGCCCGGCGCTCAGGGTGCCCGCGCTCTGATGCGGCATGCTCATGAACGCCGCAAGTGCCAACACGCCGCAGAAATGCACGATCGTGGGCGTCACGAACGCACCGACGCCCGTCGGCCGCACCGCCTGGCCGGATTCGCGAAGCAGCGCGATGACCACGAACGTAAGCCCGGTCAGCCCGCCGGCGCTTGAGCCGAGGATGACGTAGAAGTTGTCCCAGCCAGCGAGCGGCGTGGCGTCCATTACTTCTTGGCAGACTCCCCTTGCTGTTCTGCGCGGCATCGTAGTCGCCGCGGCCCTGTAGCAGCAAGCCCGCGCGCACCGCGTTCCCGGAACACTTCATTCCCGCGGTTGTCTACAATGACGCGCCACCCTCATGAACAGGACGCAATGAGCGCAGCCAGGCCTGTCGGATTCCTCGCCCTCATGATCGCAGCGGGAGCCGTCGGCGGGTGTGCCGCGGTGGATATCTGGCGCAAGTGTGGCGCGGGATGCCCCGGTGATGCCGAGATCTCGGCCGCGGTTCGCGCCCGCCTCGATCAACATATCGAGTTGCTCGCCCCTAACCACGTCTACGTCTCGACGCTCGCTGGCGTCGTGTACCTCAGCGGCGAAGTGGTCACCGACACACAGCGCCTCGATGCCGAGGACATCGCGCGTGCGACCCCGGGCGTCAGGCGGCTGGTCGACATCATCAGCCTCGAGTTCCAGGGCAGATAGGTCCGCGGCCTGTCACAGCTCTTCGAGATCGATCAGGGCGGACGGCGCCACGCGCCCGTGCACGACCGCAACCCCCTCGGCGCGCAGGCGTCGCGTTTGCTCGCGATGCGCGCGCGAGCTGCGGGGGAAGACGATGCGGCCGCCCGCGCCGACCACGCGGTGCCACGGCAGATTGAGCCCCTCGTCCGCCGTGCGCAGCGCCAACCCCGCCTGGCGCGCGCGTCCCGGCAGGCCGGCAGCCCGCGCCACGCCACCGTAGGTCGACACCCGTCCGCGGGGTATGGTACAGACCGCATGCCGGATCGCCTCGAGTGCGGCATCCTCTCCCGCCGAGCCCGGCCGGCGCTCGGCCGGACGGCCCCGGCTCAGAGGCTGCAGCAATGAGCCGAGTGTTTTCCTCCGGCGCCTCACCCGGGGCATACTACAAGAAAAGACCACCATGGCAGCCGCTCCCGCCGCCGACGATCTGCTCCTCCAGACCCGCGGACTCACCAAGGAGTTCAGCGGTTTCGTCGCGGTGAGCAACGTCGACCTCGGGGTGCGCCGCGGTCAGATCCACGCCCTCATCGGCCCCAACGGCGCCGGCAAGACCACCTTCTTCAATCTGCTCACCAAGTTCATGATCCCTACGCGGGGCCAGATCATCTACCGGGGCGAGGACATCACGTACGAGAAACCGGGCCAGGTGGCGCGCCGCGGCATCGTGCGCTCGTTCCAGCTGTCGGCCGTTTTCCCGCACCTGACGGCGCTCGAGAACGTCCGCATCGCGCTGCAGCGCTCGCTTGGCACCAGCTTCCATTTCTGGAGGCACGAGGCGACGCTCGCGGTGCTCGACGCGCGCGCCCGCGAGCTGCTGGCGCTGGTCGACCTCGCCGCCTTCGCAGGCGTGCTCGCGGTGGAGCTCCCCTACGGGCGCAAGCGCGCCCTGGAGATAGCGACCACGCTCGCCATGGAGCCGGAGCTGATGCTGCTCGATGAGCCCACGCAGGGTATGGGGCACGAGGACGTCGACCGCGTGACCGCCCTCATCCGCCAGGCCGCGGCCAACCGCACCGTGCTCATGGTTGAGCACAATATGCAGGTGGTGGCGCGCATCGCCGATACCATCACGGTGCTGCAGCGCGGCCAGATCATCGCGAGCGGCAGCTACGCCGAGGTGTCGCGCAACCCGCAGGTGCTGGAAGCCTATATGGGCTCCGCCGACACCGAGCTGCGGAATACCCACTGATGTCGGCGGACGTCCTGCGTGTGTCGGGGCTGCACGCCTACTACGGCGAGTCGCACGTGCTGCACGGCGTCGATTGTCACGTCGGGCGCGGCGAGGTCGTGACGCTCCTGGGACGCAACGGTGCCGGCCGCACCACCACGCTGCGCGCGCTGTTGGGGCTCGTGGGCTCGCGCTCCGGCTCGGTGTTGATCAACGGGAAGGAGACCGTCGCCCTGCCGCCCCATCGCATCGCCCGACTCGGGCTCGGCTACTGCCCGGAAGAGCGCGGCATCTACGCCAGCCTCTCGACCGAGGAGAACCTCGAGCTGCCGCCGCCGGTGGCGGCCGGCGGCATGTCGATCGAG